>NZ_JAWOAI010000981.1:0-1866 GCF_033194735.1 Streptomyces sp. W16 | reverse complement strand
CGGCCTCCGCGCCGGGCGGCAGCGGGGCGCCTGTCATGATGCGGGCGGTCTGGCCGGGCCCAACGTGGAGCGGCTCGGCCTGGCCTGCCGCGACGTCGCCGATCACCGTGAGGACGGCCGGGAACTCCTCGCTCGCGCCCGCGACGTCCGTGACCCGCACCGCGTAGCCGTCCATCGAGCTGTTGTCGAAGGGCGGGAGCGAGACCGGCACCGTGATGTCCTCGACCAGGACGCAGCCCTGGGCGTCGAGCAGTTGCAGCTCGATGGGTTCCAGGGGGCGGACGGTCGCGAGGATGTCCTCCAGGTGCTCGTCCACCGTCCAGAGGTGGTCGGGTCCTGTGGTGCGGGTCGCGGGGGTGCTCAACGTTGCTACATCTCCTCGGCTACGTAACTGCGAAGCCAGGCGCGGAAGTCCGGGCCCAGGTCTTCACGTTCGCACGCGAGTCTGACAATGGCACGCAGATAGTCGCCCCGGTCGCCGGTGTCATAGCGGCGGCCCTTGAAGACGACGCCGTGCACGGGGCCGCCGATCTTCTCGTCGGTGGCCAACTGCTGGAGGGCGTCGGTGAGTTGGATCTCGCCGCCGCGGCCGGGCTCGGTCTTGCGCAGTATGCCGAAGATGTGGGGGTCGAGGACGTAGCGGCCGATGATCGCGTAGTTCGACGGGGCGTCGGCCGCCTCCGGCTTCTCGACCAGGCCGGTGACCTTGACGACATCGTCGTCCGCGGTGGCTTCCACGGCCGCACAGCCGTAGAGGTGGATCTGTTCAGGTGCGACCTCCATGAGGGCGACAACGCTGCCGCCGTGCCGCTCCTGGACCTCGACCATGCGCGCGAGAAGGGGGTCCCGGGGGTCGATCAGGTCGTCCCCGAGGAGGACGGCGAAGGGCTCGTGGCCGACGTGCGGGGCCGCGCACAGGACCGCGTGGCCGAGGCCCTTGGGGTCGCCCTGGCGGACGTAGTGCATGGTCGCGAGGTCGCTGGACTCCTGGACCTTGGCCAGCCGGCTCGCGTCGCCCTTCTTCTGGAGGGCGGATTCGAGTTCGTAGTTGCGGTCGAAGTGGTCCTCAAGAGGACGCTTGTTGCGTCCGGTGATCATGAGTACGTCGTCGAGCCCCGCCGACACGGCCTCTTCGACCACGTACTGGATCGCGGGCTTGTCCACGACCGGCAGCATCTCCTTGGGAGTTGCTTTCGTGGCCGGCAGGAACCTGGTGCCGAGACCGGCTGCGGGAATGACAGCCTTGCTGATCCTGGGGTGCGACTGAGTCATGCCCGAACCTTATCCGGTGCCTTTGTGATGAATCTGTGGCTCCGGTTAATACGCTCTCATATGAGCACATTGGGAAGGATACGGGTGGGACCTGTGCGTCACCTAGGACATGAACCCGAGCCTGACAAGCGAATGTTGCGACGAGAGTTCCTCGCGGTGAGGAACAGGTTGACGGCCGATGACGTGCGGGAAGCCGCCGCGGCGCTCGCCGGCCGCGCGCTGGAACTGCCCGAACTGGCGCACGCGCACACGGTGGCGGCGTACGTCTCCGTAGGGAGCGAACCCGGAACGCTCGCGCTCCTGGACGCACTCCGCGCGCGGGACGTCGAGGTCCTGCTCCCGGTGCTCCTCCCGGACAACGACCTGGACTGGGGTGCCTACGACGGCGAGGGCTCGCTCGCAAGGGTCCAACACGGCGGAAAGATGGCCCTGTTCGAGCCGTCCGGGAAGCGGCTCGGCCCGGACGCCGTGACGGCCGCCGACGTCGTCCTGCTGCCCGGTCTGGCGGTCGACGGGCGCGGGATGCGGCTGGGGCGCGGCGGGGGGTCGTACGACCGGGTGCTGGAGCGGCTGGAGCGGGCGGGCGCGCATCCC
>NZ_JAWOAI010000980.1:0-1867 GCF_033194735.1 Streptomyces sp. W16 | reverse complement strand
GGTCTCGCCGTCGGCTGCACGGCCGTCACCGTCGTCTTCGTCCTGCTCGGCCGGGCCCTGGGCGCCCAGGGCTTCGCACCCGCACTGGAATCCGTCCGCTCCGTCACACGAAGGCTCATCCATGGCCGCTCCCGCTGATTCCCCGACCACCGGCAGTCGCGTCACGGGCCCGGTCCCGTGGGTGGCGATGTACCACTCCGTGGGCGACTGCTCCGACGACCCCTACCGCATCACGGTCACCCCCGACCGCCTGGACCGGCAGCTGCGCTGGCTGAGCCGGCGCGGTCTGCGGGGTGTGTCCATGGCCGACCTGCTCGCCGCCCGCGCCCGGGGCGAGGGCCACGGTCTGGTCGGCCTCACCTTCGACGACGGCTACGCCGACTTCGCCGACAACGCCCTTCCCGTGCTGGCCCGTTGGGACTGCGGTGCCACCCTCTTCGTCCTCCCCGGCAGGCTGGGCGGCGACAACGCCTGGGACCCGCTGGGCCCGCGCAAACCGCTCCTCACCGCGGACGGCATCCGGCACGCGGCGGCCGAGGGCGTGGAGATCGGCTCGCACGGCCTGACCCACGTCGACCTCACCAAGACGGACGACGCCACCCTGAGGGCCGAGGTCGCCGAAAGCCGTTCCGTGCTGGCCGAGTTGACCGGCACAGACGTCGACGGCTTCTGCTACCCGTACGGCACGATCGACGCCCGCGCCATGAACGCCGTACGCGAAGCCGGTTACACCTACGCCTGCGCCATCGATCCCGGCGACCTCAACGGCGTGCACGCCCTCCCCCGCGTGCACATCGGCCAGAACGACACCGCCGTCCGCCTCTTCCTCAAGTACCGGCTGCACGGTCTGCGCCGCCGCCCGGTGGAGGGACTCGCGTGAAGGCCCTGCACATCATCACCGGGCTCGGCGTCGGCGGCGCCGAGCAGCAACTCCGGCTGCTCCTGCGCCACTTGCCGGTCGACTGCGACGTCGTGACGCTCACCAACCCGGGCGCGGTCGCCGACGGTCTCACGGCCGACGGGGTGCGCGTCCACCACCTCGGCATGACCGGCAACCGCGACCTGGCCGCCCTCCCCCGCCTGGTCCGGATCATCCGCACCGGCGGCTACGACCTCGTCCACACCCACCTCTACCGCGCCTGCGTCTACGGCCGGCTCGCCGCCCGGATCGCGGGCGTGAAAGCGGTCGTAGCCACCGAACACTCCCTGGGCGACTCGCAGATGGAGGGCCGCGACCTCAACGCCGGGGTCCGCGCCCTGTATCTCGCCAGCGAGCGCCTGGGCCGCTCCACGGTCGCCGTCTCCCCCACGGTCGCCGAACGCCTCAAGCGCTGGGGCGTGCCGGGGCCGCGCATCGAAGTCGTCCCGAACGGCATCGACCTGCCCCGCTTCCGCTTCGACCCGGTCCAGCGACTGCGCACCCGGCAGCGCCTGGGCCTGCCCGAGGACGCGTACGTCGTCGGCGGCATCGGCCGGCTCGCGGCCGGCAAACGCTTCGACGTCCTGATCCGCACCCTGACCCAACTCCCCTCCGACTACTGGCTGTTGTTGGTCGGCGGCGGCCCCGAGGAGAACCTCCTGCGCCGCACGGCCCACGACTGCGGGGTCGCCGACCGGGTGCTGTTCACCGGCGAACGCCCCTACGTCCCGGACGGCACCCCGGGCCCCGATCTGCCCTCCCTCACCGCGGCGATGGACCTGCTGGCCTCGCCGTCCCCCGAGGAGGCCTTCGGCCTGGCCGTCGTAGAAGGTCTGGCGTCCGGACTGCCCGTGCTCTACGCCTCCTGCCCCGCCGTCGAGGACCTCCCGCCGCACGCCGCTGCCGCCGCACACCGTGTCCAGGGCGGCCCCGAGGTCTTCGCCCGCG
>NZ_JAWOAI010000979.1:0-1870 GCF_033194735.1 Streptomyces sp. W16 | reverse complement strand
CCTCCGCGAGGCTCCGGCCGGTCCGCAGGAGCAGCATCACCAGGGCCTGGGTGAGCAGGTTCTCGGTGAACCAGGCGGAGTGGAACAGCACCTCGTCGTCCACGGCGTCGGGGCCGCGCAGCGCGAGCGCGAGCACGGCGAAGGTGGCGAGGTCGGCGACCGCGTTGAGCACCCCGAACCCGGTGATGAACCGCAGGAACGCCCGCGGTCGCAGCTCGGTCGGCCGGCGCAGCGCGGCGGCTCCCGGCCGGTCGTGGGCGAAGGCCAGTTGGGCCAGGTCGAAGCAGAGGTTCTGGGCGAGCACCTGGGCCGGGAGCATCGGCAGGAACGGCAGCAGCAGACCGGCGGCGAGCATCGCGATGACGTTGCCGAGGTTCGAGGAGAACGTGACCCGCAGATACGAGGCGATGTTCGCGCTGCTGTGCCGACCCGCCGTGACCGCGTGCCGAATCGCGGTGAGGTCCTTCCCGGCGAGCACCACGTCGGCGGCCTCCCGGGCCACGTCGACGGCGGCCCGCGGTGCGATCCCGACGTCGGCGGCGCGCAGCGCGGGCACGTCGTTGAGACCGTCACCGAGGAAGCCGACGGTGTGTCCGGCCGCGCGGAGGGCGGCGACCGCGCGGGCCTTGTCCTGAGGCGTGCAGCGGGCGGCGACCCGCACCTGCCCGGGGTCCAGTCCCAGTTCCCGGCACACCCGTGCCGCCGTCGCCGGATGGTCGCCCGTGAGGATCCGCACTCCGATACCCAGGTCGGCCAGGGCGCGCAGGGCTTCCGGCGCGGCCGGGTCGATGGCGTCGTGGAAGGTGACCAGACCGCGGAAGGTCAGGCCCCGTTCGTCGGCGGGGGTGTACGCGCGCGTGCGGGCCGGGAGTTCGGCGGTGGCGACCGCCAGCAGCCGCAGACCGGACTCGGCCTCACGCGTGGCCAGGGCGAGCAGTCGGTCCCGTTCACCGGGCTCCAGCACACAGCGCTCCACCACGTCCTCCACCGCGCCCTTGACGATGAGGGTGTGTGTCCCGAGGGCGTCGCCGCGCACCACCGCCGAGGCGAGCCGCCGCAGCGGATCGAAGGGCACGGCCGCGACCCCGTCGTACTCCTCCCCCACCGGCCCGGCCGACGCCAGGAGCGCTTCGTCGAGGGCGTCCGGGACGGGTGCCTCGGCGAGCTGGAGGGTCCACCAGGCGGCTGTGGCGGCCCGGTTCAGGACGTCCGGGTCGTCGCGGCCGTCCGGGCCGAGGGCGCGTTCCACGACCGGGCGGTCCTGGGTGAGGGTGCCGGTCTTGTCGAGGCAGAGCACGTCCACGGCGCCCAGGTCGTGCAGGGCGGGGAGCCGTCTGACGACGACGCCGTGCGTACGGGCGAGCAGCGCGGCCCCGCGCGCCAGGCAGGTCGTCACGATCACCGGAAGCATCTCGGGCGTCAGCCCGACCGCCACCGCGACGGCGAACGGCAGCGTCTCAAGGCCCCGGCCGCGTAGTGCCGCGTTGGCCATCAGGACCAGCGGGGGCGTCAGCAGCATGAACCGGATCAGCACCCAGGAGACGCCGTGCACGGAGCGGTCGAAGGCGCTCGCCTCGCGCCGCACCGGCCCGCCGTGCTCGGCGGCGAGCCGGGTCCGTGCGCCCGTCTCCAGGACGACCGCCGTGGCACTGCCCGAGACGACGCCGCTGCCCTGGAAACACAGGTGCGGCTGGGCGAAGGGGCCCTCGTCGGCCGCGCCGGGCAGTTCTACGGCGGACTTGGCGACCGGCGCGGACTCGCCGGTCAGCGCGGCCTGGTGCACGGTCAGCCCACTCGCGCGCAGCAGTCGTAGATCCGCCGGGACGAGGTCGCCGGGCCCGAGCCGGACCACGTCGCCCGGCACCAGTTC
>NZ_JAWOAI010000978.1:0-1871 GCF_033194735.1 Streptomyces sp. W16 | reverse complement strand
TTCTTCGTGCTGGCCGCCGGGCTCGCCCTGCGCCGCAGGGGCCTGCCGCCCGCGCACCTCCTGGTCGTGGCAAAAGTGCTCAACTCCCGTGACCCGCGGGCTTATTCGCGGGACGAGCTCGCCGGCCTGTCCGACGACGAGGTCATCGACCGGCTGACCGCCCACACGGGTATCCCCGGCGCCGACGCGCTCTCGCCCGCGCAGCGGCAGGACCTGGCCGGCTCCTTCCGCTACGACACCCAGGTCGCCGGCCAGCTGTACTCGCGGGCGCTGGCCGACCCGCACGGGCACACCCTCGGCTGCCCGGTGACGGTGGTGCTCGCGGCCGACGACCCGGTGACGCGCGGACATGAGCAACACGCCGGGAACTGGGGGCTGTTCGCAACCGCGTTGCACGTGACCGCGGCCGACTCCGGAGGCCATCACCTGAACACCACCCGGCCCGAGTTCCTCGCCGAGTGCGCCCGGGAGGCAATGCGGGACGCGAGGAGGACACCGTGATGTTCACGCGCGTCCAGGACATCGACGTCGGCGGCGTCTTCCTGGAACTCCCGGGATACGCCGGGCAGTTCGAGACGCATCTCAAGCTCGAAGCCCTGCACCCGGCGGGCTCGATCAAGATCAGGACGGCGCGGGAGCTCATCGAGTCCGCCGAGACCGACGGGCGGCTGGGCCTCGGCAGCGAGGTCATCGAGTCGACCTCCGGGAACCTCGGAGTCGCGCTCGCCACCATCTGCGCGGCCAAGGGCTACCGGCTCACCGTCGTCACCGACCCCAACGCGAACACCCGCAGCATCGCCCACATGAAGGCGCTCGGCACCAGGGTCGTCGTCGTACGGGAGCGGGACGCGGGCGGCGGGTTCCTGCACACCCGGATCGAGTACATCGCCCGGCGGCTCGCGGACGACACCAAGCTGGTGTGGCTCAACCAGTACGCCAACCCCGCGAACGTCCGCGCCCACCGCCGTGGCACCGCCGCCGAGATCCTGGACGGATTCGGCGCCCCCGACTGGCTCTTCGTCGGCACCGGCACCTCCGGCACCCTCATGGGATGCGTGGAACACCTGCGCGGTGCCGGGTGCCCCACCGCCGTCGTCGCCGTGGACGCGGTCGGCTCGGTCACCTTCGGCGCGCGTCCCGGACCGCGCCGTATCCCCGGTGTGGGCACCAGCAGACGGCCGGAGATCTTCCGCGACGACGGATCGTTCCACAAGATCCTCGTCTCCGAGGAGGACACGATCCGGGTGTGCCGCCGCGTCGCCCGCGACCACGGACTCCTGGTCGGCGGATCCACCGGCACCGTCCTCGCCGCCGTCACCGCCCTGCGCGACCGCATCCGCCCCGGCAGCAGGGTGCTGGCCATCTCGCCCGATCTCGGCGACCGCTACCTCGACACGATCTACGACGACACCTGGGTCGCCGAGAACTTCGGCCCGCACCTCCTCGACCACCTCACAGAAGGCATGCCATGCACGAGTTCTCCGTACTCACCGGAAAGCACGTCGTCGAACTCCTCGACGGCCGCGAGCGCGACATCATCGACCTGGTCCGCGACGCCTATCTGACCCACGCGGCCGGCCACAGCGTCAACCCCGACAGCTACTTCCTGCGCTTCCCGGACAAGCCGGACTCCCGCATCATCGCCCTGCCCGCCTACCTGGGCGGAGACGTGGACATGGCCGGCATCAAGTGGATCGGTTCCTTCCCGCGCAACACCGCCGACGGTCTGCCCCGCGCCTCCGCCGTCCTCATCCTGAACGACTACGCGACCGGCTACCCCGTGGCGCTCGTCGAGGCGGCCTCGGTCAGTGCCGCCCGCACGGCCGCGTCCGCCGCACTCGCGGCGACCGTACTCGCCGGCGCCCCGCCCG
>NZ_JAWOAI010000977.1:0-1882 GCF_033194735.1 Streptomyces sp. W16 | reverse complement strand
GCGACGGCGAGCGAGCCCGCGAGCGGCTTGCGGGCGATACGGCGGCGGTCGCGGCGACGGTGCGAAGTGGTGCGTCTTGCGTTGGTCATGCCCCCAAGTCGCCGCCCGCACCAGGGAGGTTGCCGCGCTGCCGGGCGCAATGTTCCGGAGCCGTCCGGAGATGAGACCGGCTCCACAGCCCGGGCCGGCCGATCCTGGTACGTTGGATGGATTCCTGGGTATCAGACCCTTTGGACTCATCTCCGGCGAGGGACCGAGGAACCATGACCATGGACCCCGGCGACAAGCGACTGGCGGCTGCCGTCGTGATGGACGACGACGGGCGCGTGCTTCTGGTGCGCCGCAGCGCGACTGAGCGGTTCCTGCCACGGGTGTGGGGCGTTCCGTGCGGGAAGCTGGAGCCGGACGAGCACCCCGAGGACGGTGCCCTGCGCGAGCTGAAGGAAGAGACCGGACTCCTCGGCGAGATCGTCCGCAAGATCGGCGAGTCGTCCTTCGTCAGCGAGTACCGGGGCCGCGAGACCAAGAACTGGCAGGACAACTTCCTGGTCAGGCCACTGTCCCTGCAGATCACCCTCCCCGAGCCCGACCAGACGTACCGCTGGCTCAGGCCGTCCGAGCTGGCCGATTCCGGCCTCGACATCGACGCGTACAACCTGGACGTCGTACGACAGGCCCTCACGGACTTCTGAAGACTCCGCCAGACCCTCACGAACTTCTGAGCGACTCCGCCAGACCGCTCAACGCGCCCAGATAGTCCTTCACATCGAGCGGCACCTTCGCCACCGCGCCCGGATGCGGGCCCGCGGCCGTGAACACGTCGGTGTGGCGCCGCCGTTCGGCCCCCGTCTCCAGGAACAGCGTCACGGTCGGTACGTCCGCGTCGCACCAGGCCCGGTGCAGGGTGTTCGCCGGCAGGGCGTAGGCACTGCCCGCCGCGTACTGCCCCACATGCGTCAGCCGCAGCCGCGCCGGTCCCGTGTGCCGCAGCGTCCAGTCGGCGCTGCGCTCGGCGAGGGACTCCTCGTACCGGTCCGCCGTGATCCCGCCGTCGCCCCGCGCCTCGTACAGCTCCATCGCGAGCCGCCCCCGGACCACGTAAGAGGCAAGCGGGGAACGGTGGTTGTGGATGTCCTCGGTGCCGATCGCCGCCGTGTCGGGATGCCACAGGTGCGCGCGCAGCATGTGGCGGGGGCCGCCGTCGATCAGCAACAGCTTGTCGAAACCCAGGACATGACGGTACGACAGCCCGGCGCAGTGCTCGGGATCGCCCTCGCCGGAGGCGAGTTCGGCCACCAGCTCCAACAGCCGCTCGGGAGAACCCAGTTCGGCGATGACGGCACGGGCCGCGGTCACCGTCCCGTCGTCGGACAGTTCGCCGTCCAGCGCCTCGGTCAGCAGCCGTCGCGCCGCCAGGATCTGCCGACCACCCATGCACTCACTCCCCAACTCGCCCTCACACCAGCCTCGTTCGAGTATCCGGCTGATACATCCATACGGCATGTGCGCGCAGCGCCGAAAGCCCCTGATAGGTCATCCAGATCGGCTGGCGCAGTTCCTCCGTCGTCGTGAACATGGACCCGTCCCGGCTCCACGACCAGATCCCGTCGGTCTGCGCCGCCCACACCGCGCCCGCCGCTCCGTTCAGCCGGTCCTGCCAGGCCTCCTCCAGGCCGTCCTGCCGTGCGATCTCCTGGGCGCCCGGGGTGAGCAGGGCGCGCACGATCCAGGACGCGGTGAAGTGCCGTACGTTCAGCACCTCGTGGTGCGAGGAGTCGTCCGGGTGGCGGCGGCGCACCTCCTCACGCAGGTTCGCGAGATCGGCGCAGGCGTCGTGCGCGGTCGCCGGGCAGGCCAGCAGCCAGCGCACCCCGTCCTCGCG
>NZ_JAWOAI010000976.1:0-1883 GCF_033194735.1 Streptomyces sp. W16 | reverse complement strand
AGCGCCTCGCCGGGGCGGTTGGGCGCCAGGTCGTCGTCGGGATGGAGGGTGAGCCGGGCGAGTTCCGCGGGCGTCGGCACCGGTGGCGGGCCGATCGTGACCGGGCCGGTGAGGAAGGGCCCGAGGGCGTGCAGCACTTCCTCCCGGCGGTCCTCGCTCAGCAGGTTGATCCGGGCCGCCTCCCGGTCGTACCAGGCGACATTCCTTCCGTCCTTGTGACAGACGTACAGCCGTTCCTGACCGTGGCGCCAGGTCGGTACGACGCGTAGTCCGCTCATGCGCCATCACCCCTCGACCATGGGAACAGGCGGGGTGCTCAAGGGGCAAGAACCCGGTTACCTTTGTGGCAGTTGCAGGGGCTTGGGGAGGCGCCGTTGCGGACGCGCAGGAAGCAACCCGACGTACCCGCTCCGGACACTCCGTGGAGCGAGATCGTCACCGGTCTGTGGATGGGCGGGCACGAGTTCAGGGGGCGCTCGGGGCAACGGGAGTTCGCGGTGGTGCGGGACGAGTTCGATCTCGTACAGACGCTGCTGCGACTGCCGGGGCACGGGCCCGACACCGGCGTCGAGCACCATGTGTGGCCGATTCCGGACGGGCCGCTGGACGGGACGCAGCTGGCGGGCGTGATGCGGCTGGCCCTGGCCGCGTGCGACGCGCTGGACGACGGGCGGAAGGTCCTCGTCCGCTGCTATCACGGCTACAACAGGTCGGGTCTTGTCGTCGCGCACGCGCTGGTGCGGCGCGGGTACTCCACCGAGGAGGCGATACGGCTGATCCGCGCCCGCCGCTCGCCGTGGGCGCTGCACAACGAACTGTTCGTGGAGTATCTGCGGACGGGACTGTCCACGGCCCGGCTGCTGGAGGAACTCGCCGAGTAATCGTTCCCTCAACCCGCCCGCACACATGAACAAAAAGGACTTCCCTACGAATAGGGTGTACGGGTCCCACACCAGCGCCCCCGCAGGAGCACAGTGCCGTTCAGCCGCCCCACCCGCACCACCGCCGTCGTCGCCCTGCTGCTCGCGACCGCGGTGGCCTGCGGTGACACCGGCGCGCTGCGCGGCGCGGGCGCGACCCCGACGGCGACCAGTCCCGCCCGGCTCTGGCCGAACATGTCGCCCGCCGCCTCTCCCGCCTACGACTTCGACGAGGCCGACACCGAGACCGTCAAGGGCGTCGCCGTCCCCGGGGACGACATCCGCAAGGTGGACCCCATCGCCGTAGTACGGGCGGAGATCGCCGCGAACCCGGCCGACTACGGCGGCTCCAAGGCGCCGTACCGGGGAACGGCCGAGCGGATCGACGACTGCGTGAAGGGCGGGGACCGGAACCGGTGTCCCGTCCTCAAGCCGTACTACCGCGACCTGACCGGCGACGGACACGACGACCTGACGCTCGGCTTCCGGCTGCTGCCCACGAAGATGACCGCCGTGCGGGTCTACACCGTCGAGAAGCACCGGCTCGTGCAGGTCATGGCCAACGACGACGCGGTCAGCGGGGTCGAGCTGGCCGGGCATTCGGTGATCATCCGCTCGCCTTCGGAGCTGGCGGGGTACGAGTACCGCGTGCAGTGGACCTGGGACGCCGACCAGAAGGCGATGCTGCTCACCCACGACGAGTTCCTGCGCACGGGCGGCCGTAAGCACGGTGTCCGCCGCGCGACGCCCACACCCGTACCCTCGGCGACCCCGTGACGAGGCTCGCGCTGCCCCGGTGGGCCGGGACGCTCGCCGTCAAGTCCGCCGCGTTCATCACGGTGATGTGCTGCGCGCTGGCCGCCCTGCTCGGCGTGCTCGTGCATGTGTCGGTGACCGACCGGACCGTGGGCCAGGCCCGCGAACTGGCGCTGGCGCGGCTGCGGACGGCGACGACGCAGTACG
>NZ_JAWOAI010000975.1:0-1888 GCF_033194735.1 Streptomyces sp. W16 | reverse complement strand
TACGAGCGCTGCGGCGGGCGGCGGCAGCAGGAAGGCCGCGGCGAGCAGCACGGGGTAGAAGGTGCCCGCGAAGCGGCGCCGGGCGATCTGCTCGCAGCCGGCGTAGAGGGCCGCCAACAGCGCGACCGCCCACCAGGGTGCGTGGACGGTCGGCAGTGGAAGCAGACAGAGCAGGGCGCCGAGGACGGCACAGAGGACGTACGCACGTGCCCGTGCCGGTGTCGCCTCCATGGCTGACGCCCTTCCCCCCGACCATGCCTGTCCAGGCCGAGGAGCCTAGGGCGACCGGGGGGAGTACGCGGGCGGATCACCCGCGGATTAGCACATTCGAGTGACGGCAGTCCGTTCAGGACTCCTGCGGAGAGGCCGTCACATCATGCTCGGGCACGACCTGCCCCGAGCGGATCATCTCCAGGCGTCCCATCACCTTGGAGCGCAGATCCGAAGGCACGTCGTCCTGCCCGCAGCACCGCTTCACGAGCTTCTTGACGGCCTGTTCGAGGCCGTACTTCTCCAGGCACGGCGAGCACTCCTCGAAGTGCACCTCGAACTTGGTGCAGTCCGCGTCCGGCATCTCTCTGTCGAGGAACTCGTAGAGATGCGCGAGGACTTCACTGCAGTCCGTCTCGTGATGGTCACCGCAGCTCATGAGCCCGAGCCTTTCGCTTCGTCCGACTCTCCGGCACCGGCCGGGACGAGTCCGCGGTCACGCGCGTAGTCCTCAAGCATGCCGCGCAGTTGACGGCGGCCCCGGTGCAGCCGGGACATCACCGTGCCGATGGGTGTCCCCATGATGTCCGCGATCTCCTTGTACGCAAAGCCCTCTACGTCCGCGAGATACACGGCGATGCGGAATTCCTCCGGGATGGCCTGGAGGGCTTCCTTCACATCCGAGTCGGGCAGGTGGTCGAGCGCCTGGGACTCGGCGGAGCGCAGACCGGTCGACATGTGGGACTCGGCACGCGCGAGCTGCCAGTCCTCGATCTCCTCGGCCGCGGAACGCTGGGGTTCACGCTGCTTCTTGCGGTACGAGTTGATGAACGTGTTGGTGAGAATCCGGTACAGCCACGCCTTGAGGTTGGTGCCCTCACGGAACTGGTGGAAGGACGCGTACGCCTTGGCGTAGGTCTCCTGCACCAGGTCCTCGGCGTCGGCCGGGTTGCGGGTCATGCGCAGCGCGGCCGAGTACATCTGGTCGAGGAATTCGAGCGCGTCCCGCTCGAAGCGCGCACTGCGCTCCGTCGTGGACTCCGTGCTCGTGCCCTGGCCCTCGGGCTGCTCCGCCTGGCCGTGTTCGGTCCCTGCGTCGGTACCGGGAACCGGACCCACCTCCTCAAGATTCCGGGCAGCACCGAAGCCGATGCCACCAGAATCGGAGGATAGACGACGATCCGGTCCGCCCGCCGCCCCAATAGGGGTGGCCTTGGTCGCGTGCAGCACCGACCAGTCCAGGTCAGGGCGGCTGCTACGGGCCGGGCAGAAGGTCGAACCCATGCGGCGGACTTCCTTTCTACGACTCTCTCTGTCCGCCTCAACAGTGGTAAGGGCCCCGGCATTCCCGCCCTTTACCCAAGTGTTCGAGTCCACTCCACCACGCGCCCCGTGATGATCTCCAGAGCCTCTTCCTGACCGATCTCCGCCCGCTTCGGCACCGCGAAACCGTGATCGCCGTACGGCACCTCGACCAGCTCGAAGTCGCCCTGCGGGAACTCCGCCGGTTTCCCGAAGGGGTCGTTGCCGCCCTGCACGACGAGCGTGGGCACCCCGGCCCCGAGCAGTTCGCCGGCCCGCGACTTCTCCGGCCTGCCGGGCGGATGCAGCGGGAAGCTCAGGGCGAGGACGGCGGCGGCGCCCAGCTCCGTCGCCGTACGACAGGCCACGCGTGCTC
>NZ_JAWOAI010000974.1:0-1897 GCF_033194735.1 Streptomyces sp. W16 | reverse complement strand
CTTCGGCCCGCACGGCGTGCCGGTCACCGCGCCCAAGGCGCTCACCGGGCGCCTCTCGGGCGGCGGCGGCCCGCTGGACGTCGCCGCCGCACTGCTCTCCATCCGGGACAGCGTCGTCCCGCCGACCGCCCACACCAGCGAGGTACCCGACGAGTACGGCATCGACCTGGTCCTCGGCCAGATCCGTGAACTGCCGGTCCGTACCGCCCTGGTACTGGCCCGGGGTCGCCGCGGCTTCAACTCGGCGCTCGTGGTCCGCGCGGTCTGAGCCACCGTCAGGCGCCTTCTCCTCAAGGTAAGTCCAAGGAAAGAGAGACATCCATGACCACCGAGACCGTCACCGTCCTGGGCATCGCCGACATCCGGCGGATCCTGATCGAGAGCGCGGGCTTCGACGGCGCGCCCGACCCGTCCGGCGACATCAGCGACACGCCCTTCGAGGAGCTCGGCTACGACTCGCTCGCGCTGATGGAGAGCGCGGCGCGGATCCAGCAGGACTTCGGCATCCGGATACCCGACGACGAGATCACCGAGGTCGAGACGCCCGGCGCGCTGCTGGACCTGGTGAACGCCGGCCTGTCCGCCGCCGCCTGAGCAGCCCGCCCCCGCCGGCTCCGGACCTCTGCCCCTGTTCCGCGGAGGTCCGGAGCCGGCCCCGTAGTCACCAAGGACCCGAGGAGCACAGCCATATGACCATCCGTCAACCGCACACCACAGAGCACACGTTGATCGCCGACGCCCCGGCGCGCGCCCTCTACGGCCTGGTCGCCGACGTGACCCGCTGGCCGGCCGTCTTCGGACCGAGCGTGCACGTGGAGCTGCGGGAACACGACGAACACGGGGAGCGCTTCGAGATCTGGGCCGTGGTGAACGGCGAGGTGGGCAGCTGGGTCTCGCGCCGCGCCTTCGACGCGGACGGCCTGCGGATCACCTTCGAGCAGGAGCGCAGCCGCGCGCCGATCGCCTCGATGGGCGGCGAGTGGCTCTTCCGGGAGCTGTCACCGGGACGCACCGAGGTGGTCCTGCGCCATCACTTCACCGCGGTCGACGACGACCCCGGGACGGTGGGCTGGATCACCGAGGCCCTGCACCGCAACAGTCCCGAGGAGCTGGCGGCGCTCGGCCGGATAGCGGAGTCGGGACACCCCGTGGACGACCTCGTCTTCTCGTTCACCGACACGGCCGAACTGCCGGGCTCCGCCGCCGACGCGTACGACTTCGTCAATCGTGCCGACCGCTGGGCCGACATGCTGCCGCATGTGAGCCGGGTGCGGCTGAGCGAGCCCTCGCCGGGTGTGCAGGACCTGGAGATGGACACGGTGACCGGGGACGGCTCGGCGCACACGACACGTTCGGTGCGGGTGTGCCGGAGCCAGGAGTGGATCGCGTACAAGCAGCAAGTGGCCCCTCGTCTGCTGCTGGGACACAGTGGCCGGTGGAACTTCGCCGACGGGCCCTCCGGTGCCCGGGTCACCGCGACGCACACCGTGGCGGTCGACCCCGCGGCGATCGCCGAGGTGCTCGGCGCGGGCAGCACTCTCGCCGACGCCCGTGCGTACCTGCGCGAGGCACTCGGCCGCAACAGCCTCGCGACGCTGACGCACGCCGGTGAGTACGCGGCGGCGCGGCTCGCGGTCGGCGTGGACTGAGCCGGGCGGCCGACGCGAAGGGCCGGGCACCTCCCCTGGGAGGTGCCCGGCCCTTCGCACGTGGTGCGGTTCGGGGTTCAGTCCTGCGCTCCGGAGAGCTTCAACGCGTCCGCCACGAGCCGCAGTTGGTCGAGGCGGCCGGCGGTGTCGGTGGCCGTGGCGGAGATCGTCACGCCGAGTGTGGTGGCCCCCGCCTCGGCGTAGGCGCGCAGCCGCCGGGCGATCCGCGGTACGGGGCCCACCAGCGC
>NZ_JAWOAI010000973.1:0-1898 GCF_033194735.1 Streptomyces sp. W16 | reverse complement strand
CCGCCGCGGGCTGGTCCGGGCGGGCTGGCCCGAAGGGGCCCGGGTCCACGACAACACCCTCGACCAGTACCTGACCCGGCTGCGCCGCAAGCTGCGCGCGGCGGGCAGCGAGCGGACGATCGGCACGGCCCGCGGGATCGGTCATCACCTGGCATGAGCGGGATCGGCGAACATCTGTCACGAGTCGGCCGGCGCCTGTCACCAGCTGGCCGGCATCCGTCGCGAGTCGGTCGGCACCGGTCATGAGCGGTGTCCTCCGCCGCTGGCACGTGAGCAGTGCCCTTCGCCAATGGCACGTGAGCGGGGACCTCCGCCGGCGCCGCGCGACCGCCCTCCTCCGTCGTGCGGCACCCCGCACGCTGCGCGGCCGGCTCTCGCTCGTGGCTCTGGTCACGGCCACGCTGCTGATGCTGGTCCTCACCGTCGCCTTCAACTCCGTGGCCGGCCACCGCCTCCAGCACCAGGCCGACGACGAACTGCGCACCCGTGCCGCCGCCGTGGCCACGACTGTCGACACCAGCGGCCCGACGGTACGGGTCCTGGAGACCTCCCACGACGAACTCCTCGACGCCGACGTGTGGATCTACTCCGGCCGGCACCTGCTGGAGGCGCCGCCGGCCGCGGGCCCCCTGACCCGGGTCGCCGACGCGCTCGCCGGGCGCGGCGGGCAGCGGTGCGTGACCGCCGACGTCCACGGCCCGTTGCGCCTGTGCTCCCAGCCGGTCCCGGGCGGCACCGGCGAGGCCATGGTCGTCACCGCGCTGGACCTCTCCCCGTACCGGAGTTCGGCCGACACTCTGCTCCTGGGATCGCTCGCGCTGGACGCCGTGATGCTCGCCTGCACCTACGTCCTGACCCGGCTGGCGGTCGGCCGCGCCCTGCGTCCGGTCCGCACGATGACCGACCAGGCCGGCCAGTGGAGCGTCGTGGCCTCCGGGGAACGCTTCGGCAGCACGCGGCATCCGGCCGAACTCGCCGGTCTCGGCGCGTCGTTGGACGCCATACTCGACCGCATCCGCACGCTGCTGCGCCACGAGCGGCAACTCACCGGGGAACTCTCGCACGAGCTGCGCACTCCCCTGAGCCGGATCATCGCCGAGCTCGAATGGTGGCGGGCCCACCCCCGCACGGCCGACCAGACCCGCGCCAGTCACCAGGTCATCGCGGAGGCCGCCGAGTCCATGCGCACCATCTGCGACACCCTCCTGGCCGACGCCCGCGACGGCACACTCGTCGCTCCGGGCACCGCACAGCTGCTGCCCACGCTGCGCCGACTGACCGAAGTCCTTTGCGTGCCGGCCCACTTGACGGTCACCGTCGACGGCCCGTGCCTGGTGGCAGGAGTGCCGCCCGCCCTCCTCGAACGCATCGTCAGCCCGCTCCTCGCCAACGCGTGCCGCTACGCCCGCTACGCCGTCGCCGTCCGCGTGCACCGCACACCCGACGGTGTGGCCGTCGACGTCACCGACGACGGCCCCGGCGTACCGCCCGCGTTCACCGGGCTGCTCTTCGAGCCCGGCCGACGGGCGGATCCGGGCGACGGCCACAGCGGGGCGGGCCTCGGCCTGCCCCTGGCCCGACGCCTGGCCCGCTCCGCCGGCGGCGAGGTGACGTACGACGCCGGGCACACGCCTGGGACACGGTTCGTGGTCACGCTGCCCGCAGGGTGACGGCGCCGCGATTCGGGCGTGCCGGGCTCTCACGGTGTGGGGCGGTACCGGTTCCTCAGAGCGTGCTGCCGCGCCGACTCCTCATGGCGTGCCGCCGTACGGAACCCTCACCGTGTGACGCCGCCTCGACCTTCACCGCACGACGCGGCACCGGGCCCTCGGCGTGGCGGCCCCGGCCCCCGCACGCGCGGCCCCTCACTCCATCGCGCCGCGCCCCACGTCCTTGCG
>NZ_JAWOAI010000972.1:0-1902 GCF_033194735.1 Streptomyces sp. W16 | reverse complement strand
TACAGCACGGTAAGGCCGATCCCGCGCACCGCCCGCTCGGAGACGCTGGTGGTGCTCCGCTGTACGGCGCCGGTCATCGACGTTTCCGCTCGAACGCGTCCCGTATGCCCCGGACACTGCCGCCGCCCTCGGCCCAGCGGCCCGCCGCCCAGCCCAGGGCGCCCAGCGCGGCCACGAGCAGGAACGCGCCGAACCCGCCGAACCAGCCCGCGAACGCCAGGGCCATGCCCGCGATCATTCCTACGAACGGTGTGCTCATGCCCGTCCACCTCTCACCCGGATCCCCTTCTGCCCGTGCTGGGGCGCGCTACTCCACGCGGGGTCCGTCCGTGCTCGTGGAGTCCTCGTCGGCGGGTAGGCAGACGTCGGAATGGTCAAGAGATATTAAAGCAAGGTCAAGAACGTGTAAGGTTCACGGAGATCCGCGAGGGACAGGGGACACGTCATGGGCACTCCACGCGTGAGCAGTACGCCGTTGCCGGGGATCGGTGTCCGCTACGACCTGACGACACGTGAGCAACGCCGTGTCTCGGTGGTCGCGCACCGGGACGGCGAGCGGACCTTGAATGCGTACCGCCCGGACGATCCGGACGCCTGCGCCCTGTCCGTACGGCTGACCACCGCGGAGACGGCCGCGCTCGTCGACGCGCTGCTGCCCGAACACCACAGCCCGAACCTGCTGTCCACCACCGAACTGGGGCTCGTCGCCGAACGCGTCCAGTTGTCGGCGCTCTCGTACTGGAACGGGCGGGTGCTGGGCGAGACCAGGATGCGCACCGAGACCGGTGTCTCGATCGTGGCCGTGCTGCGCCGGGCCGAGGCCGTCCCCTCCCCGACGCCGGACTTCCGGCTGGCCGGCGGGGACACCCTGATCGTGATCGGCACCCGCGAGGGCGTCGAGTCGGCCGCCGCGATACTCGGGCGGGAGTGACCGCGATGCACTCCTCCGCGAGGTTCCTGATCGAGTTCGGCGCGATCATCCTGGCCCTGGGACTGCTGGGCCGGTTCGCCGCACGCTTCCAGTTCTCCCCGATACCGCTCTATCTGCTGGCCGGGCTCGCCTTCGGCGAGGGCGGACTGCTGCCGCTGGGCACCAGCGAGGAGTTCGTCGCCATCGGCGCCGAGATCGGCGTCATCCTGCTGCTGTTGATGCTCGGCCTGGAGTACACGGCCAGCGATCTCGTCTCCAACCTCAAGACCCAGTACAGCGCGGGTCTCGTCGACGCCGCCCTGAACGCGCTGCCCGGTGCCACGATGGCTCTGCTGCTCGGCTGGGGACCGGTCGCCGCGGTGGTGCTGGCCGGGGTCACGTGGATCTCCTCCTCCGGCGTCATCGCCAAGGTCCTCGGCGACCTGGGCCGTCTAGGCAACCGCGAGACCCCCGTCATCCTGAGCATCCTCGTCCTCGAAGACCTCTCGATGGCCGTCTACCTCCCGATCGTCACCGCACTCCTCGCCGGCACGGGCCTCGCCTCGGGCAGCCTCACGCTGGTCGTCGCCCTCGGCGCCGCGGCCCTGGTGCTGCTCGTCGCCGTGCGCTACGGCCGCCACATCTCCCGCTTCGTCTCCAGCGACGACCCCGAGAAACTGCTGCTGGTCGTCCTGGGCCTGACCCTGTTGGTCGCCGGACTCGCCCAGCAGCTCCAGGTCTCCGCCGCCGTGGGCGCGTTCCTGGTCGGCATCGCACTGTCCGGAGAGGCCGCGGAGGGCGCGCACAGCCTGCTCTCGCCGCTGCGGGACCTGTTCGCCGCAGTGTTCTTCGTCTTCTTCGGCCTGCACACCGACCCCGCGAGCATCCCGCCCGTCCTGCTGCCCGCGCTCGCCCTGGCGGTGGTCACCGCCGGCACGAAGATCGCCACGGGGTACTGGGCGGCCCGGCGCGCGGGCATCTCCGCCAAGGGC
>NZ_JAWOAI010000971.1:0-1904 GCF_033194735.1 Streptomyces sp. W16 | reverse complement strand
CCGCCGGCGCCTGGAAGACGTCGGCCGGTACGGCGGCCCGTACGCCCGTCGCCCGCGCGACGAACCTGACGCGCGCGCTGGAGGCGTACAAGAAGGCCGGCATCGCCGTCGTCGGCCTGGCCGCCGACGGAGAGGCCGAGATCGGCGAACTCCCCGCCCTGGGGGGCCCGGTGGTCATCGTCGTCGGCAGCGAGGGCAAGGGCCTGTCCCGCCTCGTCGGCGAGACCTGCGACTACCGGGTGCGGATTCCGATGCCGGGTGGCGCGGAGTCGCTGAACGCCGGTGTCGCGGCGGGGGTTGTGCTCTACGAGGCTGCCCGTCGGCGTAGCTGAACGGACGTTCGGCGCGGTCACCCACTCGGGGCAATCTGGGGTGCGAGGGCGAGCTTGACGCTGTCCGGACACATCCGGCAAGTCAAAGCAGTGTCCTAAACACACGTCACTCGGTTAGATGAGTGTGGACACCAGAACACCCCGCACACCCACGGGGGACCGCTCGTCCGGATTCCAGTCCGGGTTGGACGACGCTCCCGCGCTGAGCATGGTGAAGGTGCCGAGCGATCCGGCCCAGGTCATCGTCAACCATGCGAGTTTCCGCGTGCAGCTGGGCGCCTCGACGCGCACCCAAAACCCGCGCCTCGCACGGCAGTTGAGCACCGCCGAGGACACCGCCCGGATGCCCGCGACCGGCCCGGGCGGCGCCCGCCGGCGGGCTGTCGTCTGGAGCGGCAAGTCCGCCCCGGACGACACCGGCGCCCACCGGCTCCTGCAGGCCGTGCGGGGCAGCGGCGTCCGCCACGGCGAGCAGCCGGCCGGCGACGCCGGCGCCACGCAGGTCATCCCCCGTATCCAGGACGGCGGTTACGGCGGCGGCTACGACGGCGATCTGACCGCGCAGACCCTCGAAACCCCCATCGTCGGCGCCCAGCGCGGCCACGCCCACGACACCGGCGAGAACCGACTCCTGCCGCAGATGCGGACCGTGGGCAGCGCCTACGACGAACCCGCCTACGGAGACGGGGAGTTCGAGGACTTCGGGGCGAACGGCGACAGCGAGCAGCGCACCGGACGACACCCCAACGACCCGGTACGGCACGCCTATTACCCGGGCCGCCGGATGAACCTCGGAGTCGTCCTTCTCCCTCTCCGTATCTTCCTCGGCTTCATCTCCATCTACGCCGGCATGGGCAAGCTGTGCGACCCCGTCTACTTCGACGGCGGCAAACGCGGCTCCATGGTGAAGTGGCTCAACACCCTGCACCCCTGGGAAGTCGCCGAGCCACTACGGCAGTTCGCCCTCCAGCACCCCGTCGGCTCCGGCCTCGTCATCGCCTTCGCCCAGGTCATCGTGGGCGTCCTGACGATCCTCGGCCTGTGGCAGCGGGTCGCGGCGGTCGGCGGCGCGCTGCTCTCGGCCGCGCTCATCGTCACCGTCAGCTGGAAGACCGTTCCCGCCTACGACGCCCCCGACATCATCTACCTCGCCGCCTGGTCCCCGCTGATCATCGCCGGCGCTCCCGTCTACTCCATCGACGGCCGCCTCGCCGGCAACGCCTGGCGCCGCCTCGGACCCCGCGCCGACATCTGGGAACTGCGCCGCTACGTCCTGCGCCGCGGCGCCCTGGTCACAGCGGTCTCGATCGGTCTCACCCTGCTCATCGGCTCGCTGCTCGGCGGTGCGGTGCGCGACTCCAGCCGTGTGGTCGTCCCCGGCCCCGGCGAGGCCCCGCGCAACGAACTGCCCGGCGCCCCGCTCCCCGGGGAACCGACCAAGAGCCACAGCAGCAACCCCTCGGCGGTCAACTCGCCGTCCCGGCACGCCACTTCGGCCAGCCCGTCGCACGCCGCGACGAGCCCGGGCGCGACCCACTCGTCCGATACGGCGACCAGCGGCGCCCCCAGCCA
>NZ_JAWOAI010000970.1:0-1908 GCF_033194735.1 Streptomyces sp. W16 | reverse complement strand
GGCCACCCGTCTCGCCGCCCGCCGGCGCCGCGCCTCCCGGGGCACGATCGACCTGCGCCGCACCCTGCGCGGCTCACTCTCCACGGGCGGGGTGCCGATGCGGCCGGTACTGCGCAGGCGTCGGCCGGTCCGGCCCGAACTGGTGCTGCTGTGCGATGTGTCGGGCTCGGTGTCGGGCTTCTCCGACTTCACGATGCTGCTGGTGCAGGCGCTGCACGACCAGTTCAGCAAGGTCCGCGTGTTCGCCTTCGTCAACCGCCTCGACGAGGTGACCCCGCTGCTCGCGCACGGCACGGCCGACCCCGAGGGCCTGGGCGCCCGCATCCGCGCCGAGGCCACCCTCACCGGCTGGCACGGAAGCAGCGACTACGGCGTCGCCCTGGGCGAGTTCGCGGAGCGCTACGGCGACGCGGTCGGCCCGCGCACGACCGTGTTCGTCCTCGGCGACGCCCGCACCAACATGAGCGACCCGAATCTCCCGGCCGTCCGATACATCGCCCAACGGGCCCGCCGCGTCTACTGGTTGAACCCCGAGCAACGCGCCCAGTGGGGCACCGGCGACTCGGCCGCGCCGGGCTACGCGGAACTGGTCGAGATGCACGAGTGCCGGAACGCGAAGCAACTCAGCGCACTGGTGGGGCGGTTGCTGCCGATCTGACTAGGCGGTCGCCAACTGCGGGTACAGCGCGGCCCCTTCGGCGGACAGTCCGGCCTTGACCTGGCGGGTCAGGTCGTCGGCGAGTACCTCGAAGGCACCGGACTCGATGCCGTCGAGGGCCTGTGCCGCCACGCTCTCGGGAGTGGACTTGGGCCCGTCGACGTGTGCGGCCATGTCGGTGTCGACGTAGCCGACGTGCAGTCCGGTGACGTCGATGCCGCGCGGCTTCAGGTCCAGGCGCAGGGAGTTGGTCTGCGACCAGAACGCGGCCTTGGAGGCGCTGTAGGAGCCGGCGATGCCGACCCAGGACAGCACCGAGTGGAAGTTCAGGATGTGGCCGCCACCGTTGCGCTCGATGATCGGCACGAAGGCGCGCGTGACGAGCAGCGGGCCGTAGAAGTTGGTCTCGAACTCGCGGCGGACGTCCTCGATGGGCGAGTCCAGGAAGTTCGCGTTCACTGCCGCGCCCGCGTTGTTGATCACGATGGTGACGTCCTGCGCCTGCTCGGCCGCCGCCGCGACGGACGCGGGGTCGCTGACCTCCAGTGCCAGCGGTACGGCGTCCGGGTGAGTGACGGTCTTCGGGTCGCGGGCGGTGGCGTACACCTTCTTGGCGCCGCGCTCGTACAGGGCCGTCACCAGCGCGCGGCCGATGCCACGGCTGCCGCCGGTGACGAGGACGACGGAACCTTCGATGCTTGTCATGGAGATCTCCCGGACTTGGGGCAGCCGCGGCAGCCGCAGGGAGCGCGACTTGGAAACCGATCGGTTTACCTGCCTCGACCACAGTAAACCGATCGGTTTCCATGGGCAAGCCGGTGTGCGGCAGACATGCGGCGGACATGCCACCGAAGCGCGCGATGATGTACGCCATGAACGACCCCCACGTGGACCTGGCCACCTTCCCCACCCCCGTCGAACCGGCACCCCGCCTCGCCACCGCGATCGGGCTCGGTCCGGACGACCTGTGGATCAAGCGCGACGACCTGACCGGCCTCGGAGGCGGCGGCAACAAGATCCGCAAGCTGGAGTGGACCGTGGGCGCGGCGCTCGCCGAGGGCGCGGACACTCTGGTCACCACGGGCGCCCAGCAGAGCAACCACGCCCGCCTGACGGCCGCCGCCGGAGCCCGGCTGGGCCTTGCGGTGGTACTGGTGCTGCGCGGATCACCGGGTGTGTCCCGCTCCGGGAACCTCGCCCTCGACGGGCTGTTCGGCGCCCGGATCGCCTGGGCGGGCGACGTGGACCAG
>NZ_JAWOAI010000969.1:0-1913 GCF_033194735.1 Streptomyces sp. W16 | reverse complement strand
CTCCCGCGCAGCGTGGCGATGCCGTACCCGAACCGGCCGTAGATCACCGGCTCGGAGGCCGTCAGCACGGCCAGCGGCTCGCCCCAGGACCGTACGTCGTCCAACTGCCGCCGCATCATGGACGTCAGGAGGCCGCGGCGCCGGTGGGTGGCGGCCACGCTGACCATCGTGATGCCCGCGGCCGGCACGGAGGCGCCGCCCGGCACGGTGAGCCGGAAGCTGAACGCGCCCGCAGTCCCCACGCACGCGTCGCCGTCCCAGATGCCGAGGGAGCGGTCGACCTCGGTGAGCCCGTCCCACAGCTCACGCTCCTCGGCCGACTCCGGGATGCCGCCGAACGCGGTGATCAGGGTGTCGTACCAGGTGTTCCACTCGTCCCGCCGCAGCACCCGCAGCTCGGTCCGGTCGGCCGGCGTGTTTCTCGCGTCTGTCCCCATGGACCATGCCTATCAGCGCATTGCGGGACGAGCCAGGGAATTTCCGCTCGGCGCCCGCACAGGAGCCTCTGGTGAAGTTCACTGTGAAGTTGAACCTCGCAGGGGGGACAAGTGGGACCTCCCGTGCCAAGCGGCTGGTCGGATGGATAGGGTCCCGAACTAATGGCAGCAGGACGAGAGCGGCGCGCGGAGGCCGACACGTTCATGGCCCGGTTGAGGAAGCTGGTTCACCGGGTCCGCACCGGCCTGCGCAGAAGTGCCGTCGACTACTTCCGCGGGGACGGCTCGGACTGGGTCGCGCTGGCCGGACTGCTGCTCACGATCCCGGTGATCGTGGCGATGACCCTGGCCAACGCGGTGTGGTTCTCACCGGCCGCGCTGGTCCTGCCGATCGTCGCGGGCGGCCTGCTGCTGCGGCCCGCGAGCCTGCTCGGCCTGTACGCGGCGGCGGCCACCGGTCTGATCGTGGAGTCGGTGAAGCTCGGCCCGTACACCGAGGGCCCGGCGCGGGTGACACCGGGCGTGGTGCTCGTGGTGGCCGCGTGCGGCTTCTTCGGGCTGCTGATCGCGCAGTTCCGCAGCCGGGTGGGCGTGCCCTGGCGGCGCGGCGGCACCATGCTGTTCGACCTGCGCGAACGCATCCGCGTGCAGAGCAAGCTCCCGCAGCTGCCGCAGGGCTGGCACCGGGAGATGGCGCTGCGGCCGGCGGGCGGCCAGTCGTTCTCCGGCGACTTCGTCGTGGCGGCTCGCACGAACGGTGGTCGGACCATGGAGGTCGTCCTCACCGACGTCTCCGGCAAGGGCATGGACGCGGGCTCCCGCGCCCTGCTCCTCTCCGGCGCCTTCGGCGGCCTCCTCGGCTCCCTGCCCCCGCACGCCTTCCTCCCCGCCGCCAACGGCTACCTCCTCCGCCAGGACTGGGACGAGGGCTTCGCCACCTCCATCCACCTCGTCCTGGACCTCGACTCCGGCGACTACGAACTCTTCTCCGCGGGCCACCCGCCGGGCCTCCAGCTCAGCGCGGGCAGCGGACGCTGGGAGGAGAAGGCGGCGGAGGGGCCGCTGCTGGGGGTGTACGACGGCGCCCAGTTCGACCCGGTGAAAGGCTCACTGCGGCCCGGTGACGTGCTGATGCTGTTCACGGACGGCCTGGTGGAGACCTCCGACCGGGACATCGTCGAGGGCATCGACCGCCTCACCGGCGAGGCCGACCGCTATGTCGCCGGCGGCTTCCACGGCGCCGCCTGGCACCTCATCGAGGCCGTCGCCAAGGACGTCAACGACGACCGCGCCCTGCTGCTGGTCTGCCGGGAGGGCCCGACGGCCTCGGCCTCGGCCGCCTCGACACAGGGGCTCTCCCGGTGAGCGGGCCGCCGGCCTCCGGCGAGGGTGCCGTCCCGGTGGGCCTGCCCGGCCGCCGCGCCCGGGTCGCCGGTGTTGGTCCAGCCGTGCACGTCGCCGCGGATCAGCGCGCCG
>NZ_JAWOAI010000968.1:0-1922 GCF_033194735.1 Streptomyces sp. W16 | reverse complement strand
ACGCGGCGCGGACCTTCCGCCTGCCCACGATGCCCGCGGTGATCAGGGCGAGCAGCAGCGCGCCGACCACCGCGATCGCCGCGGCCAGCGGAAACGTGAACGCCGCGGACTGCCCGGTGCTCGGCGCGGCCGACTGCTGTCCCGAACTCGGGGCGGCGGAAGGGGAGTTCTGGCTCCCGGTGTCCCGGGCCAGCTGGACTTCGGGCCCCGAGGCGTCCTGCGGCAGGCGCAGGATCCAGCCGGGGTGCAGCTGGTCGTCCGCGCTGTTCAGCGCCCCGCCGTCCTTCTGCGCCTGACCGCGGTTGAGGGCGAGGATCTCGCCGGCCCGTGACGCGTCGCCCAGCGTGGCCGTGGCGATCGACTGCAGGGTGGCGAGCTGCCCGCCCGTCTGCGCCGGGTCCGGGACCACGAACACCTTGATCAGGTCGTCGGCGGCGGGCGCAGCGCTCGCGGAGGCGGCGCCGCCGAGCGCCATGAGACACGCCGCCAACAGCGCCGCCACGGCGTGCAGGAGCGTCAGTGGCAGGCGGTGCGCCCTGTCCGTCGCCGGCCTGTGCTCGGGCCTTGTGCCCGCGCCCTTGGTCATCGTGTCCACCCATGCCCTCCGAGGTTCCGTTGCACCGACTACACGGAGCCGCCCGGCGAGAACGTTCGATGCGAAGTCGCATGAACCTTTCGGAGCCCGGCGAGAACGCGCGACGCGAACTCGCCTGAACCTTTCGCGACACCGACCCCGTGTACCTGGCGACCACACGTCACAGGCAGCGCACCGGGGGATCGCACATGGCACGTCGGCACTCCAGGCCCGAGGACTTCCAGCTCGTCGGCATGGACTCGGACCCGACACCCGGCGACCCCGACCTGATCCAGGGCGTGATGAAGCGCTACCGCGACATCGGCGACGCGGCGGAGAAGGCGCTGAACGTCCTGAAGAAGGACGGCTCGATCTCGCAGGGCCGCGGTTCGGCGATGGACGCGCTGAAGGACAAGATCGGCGACGATCTCCCGGACAAGCTGAGCAAGACCGTGACCTCCTACCACGACGCCGCCCAGGCCTACAGCGACTACATGCCGCGGCTGCGCGAGGCCCAGGACACCTTCGACCGGGCCGTGGACCAGGCGCAGACCGCCGCGCCGCAGGCGAACCAGACACCCAAGGAGCTCAGCGCCAACCCGACGGACGCGGAGAAGTCGCAGGCGCGCAGCACCCAGGACGCCATCGACACCGGCAAGGCCCAACTGGGCGCGGCCAAGAGCCTGGCCGAACAGGCCAGGACGATGCGGGAGAGCGCGCAGCGACAGTGTGCCGACGTACTGGACCGGGCGGCGAACGAGGCGATTCCGGAGCGGAACGTCTTCCAGAAGATCGCCGACTTCTTCAAGGACTTCCCCTTCGTCCAGATCCTGCTGGCCGCCCTCGTCGCCGTCGTGGCGGTGTTCTTCCCGGTGGTCGGCGCACTGCTCGGCGGGGCGCTGTTCCTGTTCAACCAAGTCGTCGCCAGTCAGACCGGGGGACTCAAGGCCGGCGACTTCATCCTCGGTCTGATCGGGATCGTCCCCGGCGGCGCCCTGTTGAAGCTCGGCGGCAAGGCCGTCCAGGCGATCGCTCCGGCCGCCGTGGCCGCCGTGAAGAGCTCCGGGTTCATCACCAAGAGCGCCGGCACGATCACCAAGATCAGTGAGTCCCTCACCAACAGCAAGATCGTCAGTGGTGTCCTCGCCAACCCGGTCGGCAAGGTGGCCACGGAGGTCACCGGCAAGTTCCTGACCAACTCGGCGCTGGAAGCGGCCGGGAAGGCGGCCAACGGCGACAAGATCACGGCCGCGGGCGTCTTCGCGGGAGCCGCCGCCGGTGCCGTGGCCGGCGTCGCCTTCAAGGGCGGAATCGGCGCGATCGGCAAGCGGCGCGGGAACCCCGTCGT
>NZ_JAWOAI010000967.1:0-1922 GCF_033194735.1 Streptomyces sp. W16 | reverse complement strand
GCGGACGCCCGCGCCGTCTGGGAGATGCTGCACCCCGCCACCCGCGAACGTGGCCGATTCCTGCTGCTCCAGGCCGAGTTGCTGCTCGCGGAGGGGCGACGCGACGACGCGTGGGCGGTCTTCGCGGACGGCTTCGAGGTCGCCGACCTGCGCGAGGGCGCCGAGTCGATCGGCAGGCTCTGGGCCCGCCTCACCGACGAACCACTGCCCACGCGCTACGACTTCCGGATGCGGCCGGAAACGCCCTGAGGCGAGGCGTGGACCGGCGGTCGGCCGTCAGCCCCGCCGGTCCACGTACTCGTAGACCGAACCGTCCGGATGCATCACGAGCAGATTGCGCCCCACCGGCGTCGCCAGCGGGCCCGCGATGATCCGGGCGCCCAGGTCGGAGAGGAGGGTGTGCGCCTCGTCGACGTCCTTGACGGCGATGGTCGCCGCGACCTTGCGCAACACCTCCAGCTCCGCCTCGGGCCCGCTCATCAGCAGGAAGAAGCCGACCGCGGCCACCGACACGCCGCCTCGTTCGAAACGGAGCGCCGAGGCGCCCGTGAGGCGTTCGTAGAAGGGGACCGCGGTCTCCAGGTCGTCGACGCAGATGCGCAGCGTGGCTCCCAGAATGTCCATACGGACGAGCCTAGTTGGGACCGCCGGGCGGCGGTGATCCTTTCGGACGATTCCGGACGGCCCGGCGCTCGGCGGTACCGGCGGATCAGGCCGGCTTGCGGCACAGGATCTCGCCGTGCAGTACGGCGAACCAGCCGTCCTCCCGCTTCCCCCACTCCCGCCAGTCGTCCGCGATGGCGTCCAGCTGCTCGGTGGTCGCGTGCCCACCCTCGGTCGCGACCGCCGCGTACGAGGACGCCACCGTGCGGTCCGCCCACAGGCCGCTCCACCAGGCCCGCTCGTCCGGAGTGTGGAACGTCCAGGTGCTCGACGTGGTCGTGATGTCCGTCAGCCCCGCCTGCAGCGCCCACGACTTCAGCCGGCGTCCGGCGTCCGGCTCGCCCCCGTTGGCGCGGGCCACCCGCCGGTACAGGTCCAGCCAGTCGTCCAGCCCCGGCACCTCCGGATACCAGGTCATCACCGCGTAGTCCCCGTCACGGGCCGCGATGTACCCGGTCGGTTTGGTCACCCGCACCATCTCCCGCAGCGCCTGCACCGGATCGCCCACGTGCTGGAGCACCTGGTGGGCGTGGACCACGCAGAACGTGTCGTCCGGGTAGTCCAGCGCGTGGACGTCGGCGACCGCGAAGTCGACGTTCGTCAGGCCGCGTTCGGCGGAGGTGGCGCGGGCCTGGTCCAGGATGCCGGGCTCGCGGTCGACTCCGGTGACATGCCCGTCCGGGACCAGGGCGGCCAGGTCCGCGGTGATGGTGCCCGGGCCGCAGCCGATGTCCAGGATCTTCATGTGCGGCTTCAGCGAACCGAGCAGGTAGGAAGCCGAGTTGACGGCGGTTCGTTGGGTGTGCGACCGGAGTACGGACTCGTGGTGCCCGTGCGTGTAGACAGCGGTCTCCTGCGGCTTCGGCATGGCTCTACCTACCCCTTCGCGTCTTCTTCGGCGTAAGCAGAACGGTACGCGCGCATGTCGAATGATGAGACCTGCGTTTTACGATGTGGACTGACGAGTGATCAGGGACTCGGTCAGCGGGCGGTACACCGTCAGCGCCTCGGGCAGCTCCTCCAACGTCAAGTCGCCGCCCACGTCCGTGACTTCACCGTCGTAGGCGAGGAGCGTGCCGGGCGCCAGACCGGTCAGGCGCAGGCGGTGGACCTGGACCGCCGCGTGGGCGGGGGAGCGGGTGAAGGGGCCGGCGAGGGCCGCCGCGAGGAGGCGCAACGCGGGCCTGCGGCCGCCGTGCACGACGCGGATGTCCAGCCGTCCGTCCGCCAGGTCGACCCGGCGGCCCGAGGCGATGCCC
>NZ_JAWOAI010000966.1:0-1934 GCF_033194735.1 Streptomyces sp. W16 | reverse complement strand
ACCCCCTCGCGCAGGACCTGCCCCGGCTCGCCGACCCCGGCGCCGGGCACTGGTTCGGCACGGACGAGCTCGGCCGGGATGTCCTGAGCCGGGTGCTGTACGGCGCCCGGGTCTCCATCCCGCTGGCACTGCTGCTGGTGGCCATGTCGCTGCTGGTCGGCGGAGTGCTCGGGGCCTGCGCCGGGTTCTTCGGACGCTGGGTGGACGAGACCGTGATGCGGATCGCGGACCTGGTGTTCGCCTTCCCCACCGTCATCCTGGCGATGGTGGTCGCCGCCGCACTCGGCGCCAGCCTGCAGAACGCGGTACTGGCCGTCCTGGTGGTGTCCTGGCCGTCGTACGCACGCGTCACCCGGGGTCTGGTCATGGGCCTCAGGAACCGTGAATTCGTGCTCAGCGGACGGCTGTTGGGGTTCTCCGCCTGGCGGTCGCTGCGCGTCGACATCCTGCCCAACGTGCTCGGGCCGCTGCTGGTCCTGGCCACCCTCGACATCGGTACCGCGACCCTGCTGCTGTCCGGGCTGTCCTTCCTGGGGCTCGGTGCCAAGCCGCCGACCGCCGAGTGGGGCGCGATGGTGGCGGACGGCACCCAGCAGTTCGACAAGTGGTGGATCGGGGTCTTCCCGGGCCTGGCCATCCTCACCGTCGTCCTCGCCTTCAACTTCCTCGGCGACACGCTCCGGGACGCCCTCGACCCCGGCACGGCCCGCACCATCGGCGCGGAGAAGGAGCGTGTCGGATGACCGCCGGCAATGTGCTGGAGATCAGCGGTCTCACCCTCGACCTGGGCGGCCGTCGCATTCTCGGTGGCGTCGACCTCGCGGTGCGGCCCGGTCAGGTGCACGGGCTCGCGGGGGAGAGCGGTTCGGGCAAGACCATGACCGGCCTCGCGGCGCTCGGTCTGTTGCCGCCGGGCGCCCGTACCGGCGGCCGGATCGAGCTGGAGGGCACCGACCTGCTGACCCTGCCGCCCCGTCAACTGGCCGCGCTGCGCGGCCGATCGGTGAGCATGGTGTTCCAGGACCCGTCCACCAGCCTGCACCCCATGCTCAGCATCGGACACCAGCTCACCGACCATCTGCGCCACCACCTGAAGCTGAGCCGAAAGGCCGCGAAGGAGAGGGCGGTTGACCTGCTGACGCAGGTCCGCATCCCCAACCCCCTTGCGGCGCTGGGGCGTTACCCGCACCAGTTCTCCGGCGGGATGCGGCAGCGCATCGCGATCGCCATCGCGCTGGCCTGCGAACCGAAGGTGCTGATCGCCGACGAGCCGACCACTGCCCTCGACGTGACCGTGCAGGCAGGCGTACTGCGGCTGTTGCGCGGGCTCTGCGACGAACTCGGTCTCGCCGTCCTGCTGGTGACCCACGACCTGGGTGTGATGTCCGCGATCGCCGACGAGGTGAGCGTGATGCGCCACGGCCTTGTCGTGGAGACCGGCCCGCGCGGCCGGGTCCTCACCGAGCCGCGGCACGAGTACACCCGTCAGCTCCTGGACGCGCTCCCCGGAAGGAGCACCGTATGACCCCCCTCCTGTCTGTTGACGACCTCGTCGTCCAGTACCACCGGCCGGGCGCCTCGCCCACCCGCGCCGTCGCCGGGGTCAGTCTCCAGGTGCGGGCGGGCGAAGTCGTCGGCCTGGTCGGCGAGTCGGGCTGCGGCAAGTCCACTCTCGCCCGCGCGGTCTGCGGCCTCACCCCGGCCGCGGAGGGTCGCATCACCTACGACGGCACACCGGTACGCCCGCTGCGGGTCCGCCGCCGCGATCCGGCCCTCACCGGCGTCCAGATGGTCTTCCAGGACCCCTACGGCTCGCTCAACCCCCGGCGCCGGGTGGGCGCGCAGATCGCCGACGGCATCTGTACCGCGACCGGTCGGGGCGAACCGGCCGACGGGACCACCCCGGAGGACCTGTTGACCCGGGTCGGCCTGCC
>NZ_JAWOAI010000965.1:0-1939 GCF_033194735.1 Streptomyces sp. W16 | reverse complement strand
CCGCCGCCTGGTCGGCGCGGCCGGAGCGTTCCTGGAAGCGGTCGACTTCCTGGAGAGCCAGCACATCGACGTCCAGGCACGCGACGGCTTCGGCGAGGGGTGCCGAGGCGTCGCCGGGGCGGGCGGATGCCGGGCGGCCGTCCGGCCCGATCGGCTGGCCGTGCAGCACGTTGAACGTCGCACACCTCACCCGTACGTCACCCATGGCCGCTCCCTCCCAGGGGAGCGATCTTCGCATCCGGCGGGACGCACCGTGCGCCGGTCGGCTGCATCGCTCGGAATCACACGGAATCCCGGAGAAGTTCGAGTCAATCCGCGATCACACACGTACCAGCGGGCATGGGCGCCCCGCGCCGACCCGCCACGTCACCGACTCGGAGAACAGGCACCCCATGAACGCATCCGCACCGAACAGCCCAGCCGCCGACGCCACCGCGCAGATCGGCGTCACCGGCCTGGGTGTGATGGGCCGCAATCTGGCCCGCAACTTCGCCCGCAACGGCTACACGGTCGCCGTCCACAACCGATCGCCGCACCGCACCCATGAGTTGATGAAGGAGTACGGCGACGAGGGTGCCTTCGTCCCGGCCGAGACGGCACAGGAGTTCGTGGCCGCGCTCGAACGCCCCCGCCGCCTGATGATCATGGTGCAGGCCGGTCCGGCCACCGACGCCGTCATCGACGAGTTCGCCGCGCTCATGGAGCCCGGCGACATGATCATCGACGGCGGCAACGCGCACTTCGCCGACACCCGCCGCCGCGAGGCCGCCCTGCGCGAACAGGGCCTCCACTTCGTCGGCGCCGGAGTCTCCGGCGGCGAGGAGGGCGCGCTGAACGGGCCGTCGATCATGCCCGGCGGCTCGGCGGAGTCGTACGCCGTGCTGGGCCCGATGTTCGAGTCCGTCAGCGCGAAGGTCGACGGCGAGCCCTGCTCCACGCACATCGGGACCGACGGCGCCGGGCACTTCGTGAAGATGGTGCACAACGGCATCGAGTACGCCGACATGCAGCTCATCGCCGAGGCCTACGACCTGCTGCGCCAGGTCGGCGGATACACCCCCGCGGAGATCGCGGACGTCTTCCGCCGCTGGAACGAGGGACGGCTCGGCTCCTATCTGATCGAGATCACCGCCGAGGTCCTCGCCCACACCGACGCGGAGACCGGCGGGGCGTTCGTCGACATCGTCAAGGACGCCGCGGGCCAGAAGGGCACCGGGCGCTGGACCGTGCAGACCGCGCTGGAACTGGGTTCGCCGGTCACCGCGATCGCGCAGGCCACCTTCGCCCGCGCCTCCTCCAGCCAGGCGGACCTGCGCGCGGCATACCGCGGACTGCCCGGCGGCACCACTCCCCCGCTCAGCCGCACCGAGGCCGACCGCTTCACCGCCCAGGTGGAACAGGCGCTTTACGCCTCGAAGGTCATCGCCTACGACCAGGGCTGGAAGATGATCCAGGACGCGGCCACCGAGTACGACTGGTCGATCGACCTCGCCGCGGTCGCCGGGATCTGGCGCGGCGGCTGCATCATCCGCGCCTCCTTCCTCGACCGCATCCGTGCCGCGTACACGGCCGACCCGGGTCTGGTCAGCCTGCTGAGCGAGGAGACCTTCGCGCGCGAGATCGGCGACGCGCAGGTCCCCTGGCGCGAGGTCGTCGCCTCCGCGGCCCGCCGCGGTATCCCCGTCCCGGCGTTCTCCGCAGCGCTGTCGCACTACGACACGCTGCGCGCCGAGCGGCTGCCGGCCGCCCTTCTCCAGGGCCAGCGCGACTTCTTCGGCGCCCACACCTACGGGCGTACCGACCGCTCCGGCACCTTCCACACCCACTGGTCGCGGCCCGGCCGCCCGGAGACGACCGCCTGACCGACTCACGCGCCCGGCCCGCCCGTTCAGGCGGGCCGGAGCACCCCGCGCCCGCTACTCGTCCACGGCGAGAGCGG
>NZ_JAWOAI010000964.1:0-1947 GCF_033194735.1 Streptomyces sp. W16 | reverse complement strand
GTCGGAGCGGGGGCACGCCGGGTGGAGCGCGGGGCGCCCGCAGCGGGCGGTTGCCGCTCGGGGTCGATCCGGCTGAGGAGGTGGCTGTCGATCCGCAGGACCGCGCGGACACCGCCGTACGGGGAGGGCGAGGACACATCTACGCCGAGGTCGAACTGCCGGGTGAGGCGGCCGATCGCGGCGAACCCCATGCGCGGCGGATCACCCAGGTCGGTGAGCAGGACCGGGTCGGTACCGGCCACCGTCCGCCGGGCGTGCTCGCGTTCGTCCGGGGTCATGCCCAGGCCCGCGTCGTCCACGGTGACGCAGACGCCGTGATGGACGTGTTCCAGGTTGACCACGACCTCGGTGTCCGGGGCGGAGTGCCGCAGCGCGTTGTCGAGGAGCTCGGCGACGATGATCGCGACCGGTTCGACGGCGTGCGAGACCAGCGCGGTACCGGCTTCGAGATGGTTGTGCACCCGCACCCGGTGGTATCCGGCGAGCCGGGCCTGCCCACCGGTCACCGCCTCCACGAGGTGCGAGTCCTCACGGGCCAGCCCGACCCAGGCCCCGCACACGACGGCGGTGACCTGGGCCCGGCGCAGCGACTGCTCGTTCTCGTGGTCCAGCATGAACAGGGTCTGCGTCAACTCGGGGTCGTCGTACCGCTGTTGGAGCGAGCGTAAGGCGTCCTGCAGGCGGTACAGCGCGGCCTGGATCTCCCTGGTGGCCCCGCGCATACCGGCCTGCGCGGCGGCGTCGATACGGGTGCGCTGCGCGGTGAGTTCCGAACGCAGGGTGGTCAGCACGTTTTCGAGGGCGATCCCGAGGGGCGAACCGATGAACTGCGGCTGCGCCGGTCCCGGCACGGCCACCCCCGGATGCGTCGACTGTCGGGCCACGGCCGGAACCCGCTGGACGGCGAGATGCTCGACCTCGGCCGCCAACGCCGCCTGAACACCGGCCAGTCGGTCCCGCAGGTCCGCGATCTCCGCGCGCTGCACGGCACGTTGACGCCGCGACTGCAGCAGACCGGCGCCGAGCGCCAGCGCGGACAGTGTGCCGGCGGCGAGCGCACCGGTCACCAGGTCCGGTAATTCGGTCATCGAATCGAGTCCAAGCGACGTCGGGCAGGGCTGAGTTCGACCCCCTGAGCCGGGGTGCCCGGAGCACAGTACACACCGTCATCGACCGCTCTCGCACGGTGTAACAGGAGTTCCCTTCGAAACTGACAGGCCTCTGTTCACTTCTGCGTCAAGTGTCTGAAATGGCGTGTGGGGAAAGAGAGTTGAACCGTTAGGGTCGGTGCGTCGAGCACGAAGGGGGAGCGGTGTGACGGGCGTCGAGCGCTGGCCTGACGGCATCGAGGGACAGGCCGCCGGTCTCCTCCCGCCGGAGATCCACGCCTACTTCCGCAGGGGCGCCGGGCAGGGTCTCAGCGCCGCCGAAGCCGCCCCGGCCTGGGACGGGTTCCGGTTGCGACCGCACATCCTGCGGGACGTGTCCCGCTGCGACACCTCGACGACCGTACTGGGCACGGAAGTCGACACGTCCGTCCTCATCGCACCGAGCGCCTTGCAGCGCAGTGCGCGGTTGGTGACCGGTTTCTCACCGAGGAGACACTCCGGCGGGCCGTGGCGGCCGGGGCCGGGGCGGTGGTGCTGACCGCCGACATGTCCGTCATCGGCTCGCACGGCAGACCCGGCGCGCACGTCGCCGACTTCGTGGGGCCGGAGGGCCTCTACGGCAACGTCACCGGCATCCCCGACCGGGAGGCCGCCGAGCACGCCCCCGATCTGGCACCGGACGTCATCGGCCGGCTGGGCAACCCGACCGGGCTGCCGGTCGTCGTCAAGGGCGTCCTGCGCGGCGACGACGCCCGCGCTTTCGTGGGCGCCGGTGCGGCCGGACTGATCGTCTCGAACCACGGTGGCCGTCAGCTCGACGGGCTGGTGCCGACCGCCC
>NZ_JAWOAI010000963.1:0-1955 GCF_033194735.1 Streptomyces sp. W16 | reverse complement strand
GCGTCACCGCCTGGGCGTTCGGCGCCGCGGGCCTCGGCGCGACCAGCGGACTGTCCGTCTCCGTGATCTACGGCGTGCTCAGCTTCGCCGCCGCCGCGCCCGGCCTGCTGGTCCTGGTCGCCCGCTGGTACACCGGCCTGCGCACCGCCGGGCCCGGCACCGCCGTACCGGACCCGGCACCCGCTCAGGAGTCCGCGGTCAGCATCGAGAAATACGCGCCGAAGGAATCGGCGAGGCTCGCCAGCAGTGCCTTCCCCTTTTCCGCCGAGCCGAGGGACGGGCGCCCGATGACGCCCGACTCGGTATAGCCGGACATACCGAGCGTCAGGAGATGGCGACGGTCGTCGGCGACGAAATCGGAAGTCTCGTATCCGGGACGGATCAATTCGGGATGAGCGTGCAGAAGAATGGAGGTCTCGATTTCCCCCGCGTGCATATCGGTGAGCAGCGAGGTCACCACCCCCGCCCGCTCCAGCGCCGCCTCCCAGTCCTCGGCGGCCGGGAACAGCGCCATCCGCCCACCGCGCGCGGAGGACTCCTGAACGACGTTGCCCAGTACGTAGTTTCCGCCGTGACCGTTGACCACCACCAGGGTCTCGACCCCCGAGCGGCGGAGCGAGTCCGCGATGTCCCGCACCACCGCATGAAGGGTCACGGAAGAGATGCTGACGGTCCCCGGCCAGGCCGCGTGCTCGTGCGAGCAAGCCATCGTCACCGGCGGGAGGAGATGCACCGGGTACGACGCGGCGATCTCCCGGGCCACGGCACAGGCGACGAGCGTGTCGGTCGCCAGCGGGAGGAACGGGCCGTGCTGCTCGAAACTGCCGACCGGAAGGACGGCGACCTGTGCTGAGACACTTGCCCCCCTAGCCCGTACGTCCTCCGTGGTGTCCGCCGGCACCAGTCCGTATGCCGCCGTCCGTGAGCCCGAACCATTCATTGTTTCACGGCCTTTCGTCTCTGCTTAGGAACCAGATCATGACAGAAAACATTGGCGTACTCGGCAAGCAGAAGTCCGCGCAGCCCAGGGGCGCGGAACGCGTCGTGAATGCTCCGTTGCCCACCGTGTACGGCAAATTCCAGGCGATCGGCTACCTGGACCACGACCGTGGTGACGAGCAAGTGGCCCTGGTCTACGGCGACATCGGCACGGACGACGTACTCACCCGGCTGCATTCGGAGTGCCTGACGGGCGACGCCTTCGGCTCGCAGCACTGCGAGTGCGGCGACCAGCTGGACGCGGCGATGCGGGCCGTGGTCGCCGAAGGCCGGGGCATAGTCGTCTACTTGAGGGGCCACGAGGGCCGCGGCATAGGCCTGCTCGCCAAGCTGCGTGCGATGGCCCTGCAGGCGGAGGGCCTGGACACCGTCGAGGCGAACCTCGCCCTCGGCCTGCCGGTCGACGCCCGCGACTACCGCGTGGCCGCCGAGATCCTGCACGACCTGGGGGTGGCGAGCGTCCGCCTGCTCTCCAACAACCCGCGCAAACGCGAGGCGTTGCTGGAACACGGCATCAAAGTCTCCGAAGAGGTACCGCTGTTGATCCCGCCCTGCGAGAACAACATCACCTACCTGCGCACCAAGCGGGAGCGTCTCGACCACCACCTGCCCCATCTGGACGCGGTGGCGCACTGGTCCTGATTCCGGTGGGCGGAGTCCGGACAGGAAGAGGGAATGACCGACGACGTCCTCTTCCTCTCCGGCAACCGGGCCCCGGCCCAGGTCCGCGCGACCGCCCGGGTCCGGGACCTGGAATCCGTACGACTGTGGGGCCCGGACCCCGGGCACCGCACCCGTGACGCCGCGACGTCGGCCGCCGAACTGCCCTTCCCCGTCGAGGCGTTGGACAGCGCATGGCAAGCCGTCACCGGCGCGTCCCTGTTCGCGCCCGGCCGCACGGTCGTCGGCGCGGGGTCCTTCGAACCCACCGGCCGCGAGGTCGATCCCGAGGTCGT
>NZ_JAWOAI010000962.1:0-1956 GCF_033194735.1 Streptomyces sp. W16 | reverse complement strand
GTCTCCGCGCGGCACGGGCTGCGGCTCGCCGATGTCGTCCTGGTCGCTCCCGGCACCGTGCCCCGCACCTCCAGCGGCAAGGTGTCACGAGCCCTGACCCGCGCCCGGTATCTGGAGGGCGACTACGCGACGGAGACCACGGGATGACGGCCGCCGACGACAGCGGGCCGAGCCGCCGGACGGGGCACCGGGTGACGGCAGCCGCCGAGAACGCGCTGCGGCTGCGGATCGTGGAGCGGGTGGCCGAGTGGCACGGCACGCCGGTGCGTGACGTGGCGATGGACCGGCCGCTGGCCGAATTCGGTATGTCCTCGCGGGACGCGGTCGTGCTGGCGGGCGAGTTGTCGCTGCTGACGGGGCACGAACTGCCGGCGACGCTGCTGTGGGAGGCGCCGACCGTGGACGCGCTGGTGGCACGGGTGTGCGGTACCGGCCTCCGGCCCGACTCCGACCCGCGTCACCTCCCCGCGCCGGATGTGCCGGCAGCGCCCGGCGAGCCCGTCGCGGTGATCGGGGTCGGCTGCCGGCTGCCGGGCGGGGTGCGCGGCCCCGACGGCTACTGGCAGTTGCTGATCGACGGCGTCGACGCGATCAGGCGTGTCCCCGAGGACAGATGGGGCGACTTCACGCCGTTCCCGCCCGCCGAAGCACCCGTGTACGGCGGCTACTTGGACGACATCGCCGGGTTCGACGCCGACTTCTTCCGGATCACACCGCGCGAGGCCTCGGTGATGGACCCCCAGCAGCGGATCCTCCTGGAGGTCGTCCGCGAGACGCTCGACCACGCCGCCGTCCCGGCCACGGCCCTCGCGGGCACGGCCACCGGCATCTACGTCGGCGTCTCGGCCCCGGAGTACGGCCGCCTCACCGGCGCCGACGCGCACACCGTCGACCCCTGGGCCCCGGCGGGCGCGGCACTCAGTGTGACGGCGGGCCGACTGGCGTACGTCCTGGACACCCACGGTCCCAACATGGCTGTGGACACGGCCTGTTCGTCCTCCCTGGTCGCGCTGCACCAGGCCTGCGTGAGCCTGCGCGGCGGCGAGATCGACACGGCGATCGCCGCCGGGGTCAACGTCCTGCTCTCCCCCGTTGTCGGTGTCGCCTTCGCCCGGGCGGGGGCGCTCGCGCCGGACGGCCGCTGCAAGCCGTTCGCCACCACGGCCGACGGCATCGGGCGCGGTGAGGGCTGTGCGGCGGTGCTGCTGAAACGGCTGTCCGACGCCGAGCGCGACGGTGACCGCGTCCTCGCGGTGATCCGCGCCACCGCGGTCAACTCCGACGGCCGCTCGGGCGGCCTGCTGGCCCCCAACCCGGCCGCGCAGCAAGCCCTGTTGGCCACGGCGTACGGGCGGGCCGGACTCGCCCCGGCCCACGTGGACTATGTGGAGGCGCACGGGACCGGTACCCCACTGGGCGACCCGATCGAGGCGGGCGCGCTCGGCGCGGTGCTGGGCGCGGGCCGTGACCGCGAACAGCCCTTGCTGCTGGGCTCGGTGAAGGGCAACCTCGGGCACCTGGAATGCGCGGCCGGTCTCGCCGGCCTGGTGAAGACGGTCCTCGCACTCCACCACGACCTCGTCCCGCCGTCGCTGCACGGCACCTCGCTCGCCGACACACGGCTGCGCCTGGTCACCGAGCCAGAGCCATGGCCCCGCTACGGCGGTACGGCCACGGCAGGTGTCTCGGGCTTCGGCTTCGGTGGCACCAACGCCCATGCGGTACTGGAGGAATGGCGGCCTGCCATACCTCCGTCCGGGAGGTCGGGGGCGACGGAGGCCGACAAGTCCGGCGCCAGGGCGGCCGAGAAGCCCAGAGCCACGGCGGTGGAGGAATCGACCGCCCGCCTGCATCTCCTCTCCGACATCGACACCGAGCGGGTCCGCGACACCGCCGCCAGGCTCGCCGCGTGGCTGCGCACGCCCGTGGGGAGCGCGGCCCGCCCCGCCGATGTGG
>NZ_JAWOAI010000961.1:0-1964 GCF_033194735.1 Streptomyces sp. W16 | reverse complement strand
GGCAGCGATGGGGTCGATGCCCGGTCTGCGCTCCGCGCTCGGCCTGTGGACCAAGCGCGAGTTGGCCGCCCGCGAGGAGTGGCTGGCCGGGCTGCCGGCGGGCACGCACGGGGTGCTCACCGATGATCTCCCGGCCGGTCAGCGGGCGTTGGACGCGTGGGCGGCCGAGCGGACGGGCGGGCTGATCGAGCGGATGCCGATCGCCCTGGACGCGGACGTGGTGATGGTGCTGGCGAGCGCGCTCGCGCTGCGCACCGAATGGCCGCGCCCCTTCGAGGAGTTGGTGCTCAGCCCGGACGCCGGCCCCTGGCAGGGGCGGCGGCTGGCGGGTCTGCACCGCACCGGCGTCCGTCTCGACCGGGTCGGTGTGACGAGCGGCCCGCACGGCTACGTCACCGAGCTGAAGGTCCCCGGCGACAACGGAATCGACGTCCATCTCCTGCTCGGCGAACAGCGGATGGCCCCCGGCCAGGTGCTGGGCACGGGCGTGGCCGCCCTGGCCCGCCGGGTCGCGGTGGTGCCCAGCGGCCAACTCCCGTTCGGCGACGCGGGACCGGGCCTGCGGGTCGAGCAACAGCGGTGCGCCACACCGCGACCGCCGGAGCTGTCCGTGACGACGGTGGCGTACGACATGGGCGCGCGGCACGATCTCCTCGCCCAGCACGGCCTGTTCGGGCTCACCACGGCCATGGATGCCGACGACGGACACTTCCCCGGCATCAGCCCCGACCCGCTGGCCGTCGGTAAGGCCGAGCAGGCGGCGGTGGCACAGTTCGGCGCACTCGGCTTCCGTGCCGGAGCGGTGACCGCGATCGCGCCCCGCTACGGCGCCGGTTCCCGGCCCGACCTGCGCTGCACGACCACCGTCGTCACGGCCCGCTTCGACCGCCCCTTCGGCTTCCTCGCCGTGCACCGCGAGTCGCGGCTCGTCCTGACGGCGGGCTGGGTGACCGAGCCGACGCCGTACCAGTAGTAGGGGGCGTCAGGGTAGGGCTCGGGGTCGGGTGCGCTCCGTACGTGGTAATCACCCGCGCGCTTCCCGTCGCAGTCCCGCCGTGCACTCCATCGTCGAACGGTGACCAAGCCACCCCGTCTGCTGCTCCCGCTCCTCGCCGCTGCCCTGCTTCTCCCCCCGCCCCCGGCGTCGGCCGCGCCCCGCCCCCGCGACGACTGCGGGGCGCGCGGCTGGGCCCCTTCGGCCACCCGGATCGACCCGGCCGACACCTACCACCCGTACGTCGGCAACGGCTATCTCGGCACCCGGGTCCCGCCCGCCGGCGCGGGCTACGCGGCGTCCGGCGAGAAGACCGGCTGGCCGCTCTACACCCCGCGCTACGACGGCGCGTTCGTCTCCGGCCTCTATGCCCGGGGTCCCGCGAACACCGCCGGCCGTGAGGTCCTCGCCGCCCTCCCGACCTGGACCGGCCTCGACGTGACGGCGGGCTCCGAGACCTACGGCAGCGGCAGCCGGATCACGCGGTACCGCCAGACCCTGAACCTCCGCTGCGGCCACGTCCGTACGTCCCTCACCTGGACCACGAAGGACGGCCGCCGCACCGACCTGGTCTACGACGTCCTCACCTCCCGCGACGCCCAGCACACCGGCGCCGTGCACCTGCGCGTGACCCCGCACTGGGACGGCGAACTCACCCTCACCGACCGCCTCGACGGCCGTGGCGTCCGGCGCGTCACACAGACGGACGGCGGCCCGGTCGGCGCGCACACCATCGGCGTGGCGTTCCGCACGGACGGGACCGGGGTCGACGGCGCGCTGGCCTCGGTGCTGGACGCACCCAGCCATCGCCAACACGCCGCCCGGGACGGGAAGTTGAGCGCCAGTCAGACAGCGGTCCTGCCCGTCCGCTCGGGTCGTACCTACACCGCGACCAAGTTCGTTGGCGTCGACACCTCCCTCACCTCCCGCGATCCCCGGGCCGCCGCCCAGGACGCCGCCGGGCGGGCCG
>NZ_JAWOAI010000960.1:0-1967 GCF_033194735.1 Streptomyces sp. W16 | reverse complement strand
GGAGGTCTGCGGCGGCGGGGCGAAGCCCGGGGTGGCGCCGGACTGCGGCTGCGGCGCGGCAGGCGCCTCCTCCGCCATGACCTCGCCGCCGAAGTTCTTCAGCAGCGCTTCGAGGCCACCGTCGAAGCCCTGGCCGACGGCGGCGAACCGCCAGACGTCCTTCAGGTAGAAGTCACCCAGCATCACGGCCCGCTCGGTGGTGAACTCCGAACCGTTGAACGAGTAGCGGGCCACTTCCTCGCCACCCGCGACGATACGGACGTATCCCGGGGCGATCTGCGACATCTGTCCGGTGCCGTCGAGCGTGGCTGTGAAGGCCAGCTTGTGGATCTGCGGCGGGATCTTGTCGAGCGTGACCCGGAACGACTCGGCGTCGCCCGCCTGGGCGCCCAGGAGCTGGATGGACTCCTCGGGGGACTTCGGCTGGTTGAAGAACACGAAGTACCGGTCGTCGGAGAGCCGCTCCTCGGCGTCGAGACCGAAGCAGCTGATGTCGAACGTCAGTCCGGGGCCGGTGATCTGTACGCCTACGTACAGATCGGTGCCCGCGGTGAGGTCACTGATCTTGGCCTTGTGGCCGCGTTGGAATTCCCTGGCCATGCGTAACGACCGTCCCCCATCCCGATGCAAGTGCGTCGCGTCAGGCTAACGGCAATCTCCGACACCGGAGTAAGTCGGTACAGACCCGGTACACAATCCCCCACAGGGGACGGTCACTCGTCGCGGGTGCCCGGCGGATTGGGCAGCCGCTCGGCCGCGACCACGCCTTCGAGGTACCCCTTGGCCCGCTCGGTGCGCGGATACGCCTCCAGGAGCCGCCAGAAACGCGGCCCGTGCCCGGGCACCAGGAGATGCGCGAGCTCGTGCAGCAGCACGTAGTCGACGACGTACTCGGGCATGCCCTGGAGCCGGTGGGAGAGGCGGATGCTGCCCTCGGAAGGGGTGCAGGATCCCCAGCGCGTGTTCTGGTTGGTGACCCAGCGCACCGAGGTGGGCCGGGCCCGGCCGTCGAAGTACTGGGCCGACAGGCGCTCGGCGCGCTCGGCCAGCTCCGTGTCACCGAGCACGCGTTTGCTTTCCTGCGCGGCCAGCTTGTCGAGCATGACGGTGACCCAGCGCTTCTCCTCCGCCTCGGACATCCGGGCGGGGATCAGCACGACGGTGCGATCGCCCTCGCGGTACGCGGAGACCGTTCTGCGCCGACGCGCACTCCTGCGGACCTCGATCGCGCTCGCCCCCGAGCCGCTTGGCGGCTGGCTCGTCGTACTGCGCTGTGGTTTTCCGGCGCTGTGCAGTGGGTCGGCGGGCACGCCATGACGTTACCCTCTGCACACGCGGGAAGTCCCGACTCCGGGACGGTTTCGGTGTCGATCCCCCACCAAGCGTTTGATTCGTACGACGAATCCCCACCGCCTGTGGACAACTTTCGGCGGCCGACGGCCCGGCCGGGCACTCTGGCACCACCGGCGGAGCACCGACCAGTTCCACCGAAACACGGGACGTACTTCCTACGGCTACGGGGGCCTGTCATGCATCCGATGGTGAAGCCCGCGCTGCGGCGCGGCTGGCGCGATCTCAACACCGTGCAGTTCGGGATGACACCGGCGCACGCGATGACGCTCGGCCCGATGGACACGGCGACGGGCAGTTTCCTGGACCTGCTCAACGGCACGCGCGGACTGCCTCTCCTGCGTGAGGAGGCACACCGTATGGATCTGCCCGAGGGCCATGTCGACCAGCTGGTGAAAGGGCTGACGCACGCGGGCCTGCTCGACGACGCGAAAGGCGGCGGTCCCGCGGCCGACGCGCTCCGTGCGAAGAAGGACGTCCTCGACCGGCTGCGCCCGGACCTCGCGTCGCTCTCCCTGATCACCGGCGAGCCGGGCGAGTCGATGGGCCGTCTGGCGGCGCGTCGCGAGCTGCGCGTGCAGGTGAGAGGCGCGGGCCGGGTGGGCGCGGTGCTGGCC
>NZ_JAWOAI010000959.1:0-1968 GCF_033194735.1 Streptomyces sp. W16 | reverse complement strand
GGACTGCTGGCCGCCGGCACCCCGCCGGACGGGCTCGCCGCCGCCCTCGGCTGCGACAGCGCCGAGTTCCTGGAACTGGACCGGCTGCTCGCCACCGCGGGCGGCGACCCGGACGACTACTGCACGGCCTGCCTCACCGGCCGCTTCCCGGCCGCCGTACCGCGGACCTACCAGCTGGAACCCCGTCCGGAACCCCGCCCCTCGACCTGACCGCCAAAGGGAGACCCACATGTCCCGAACCGAACACGGCACCGCCGCCGCACCCACCGACACGGACCATCTGGAGACCAAGGGCGGCCAGTTCTTCGCCCGTTACTACGACGCCCTGACCAAGCTGGCCGAGGACCGCTGGGCGGGCCGCCTGAGGGAAGCGGCGATCGGCGGCCTCACCGGGCGGGTCCTGGAGGTCGGCGCGGGATTCGGCGCCAACCTGCCGTACTACCGCAGCGCCTCCGAGCTCGTCGCCCTCGAACCCTCCAGCGAGATGCTCAGGCAACTGCGCGCCCACCGCGACCAGTCCCCGGTGCCGGTCGAGATCGTCGACGGCGCCGCGGAGGAACTGCCGTTCCCCGACGCGTCCTTCGACGCCGTGGTCACCACCCTCGTGCTGTGCAGCGTCAGCGACCTGCCGCTCGCGCTGGCCGAGATCAAGCGGGTCCTCAAGCCCGGCGGCCGGCTCGCCTTCATCGAACACGTCCGCGCCGACGGCCTCATGGGCCACTTCCAGGACCTGGTCGCACCGCTGTGGCGGCGCCTCGCGCTCGGCTGCAACGCCAACTGGCGCATCGCCGAGGCGGTCCGCGCCGCCGGATACCACGTCGAGGTGCACGAGACCCTCCGCCCCTGGCCGCGCTACCCCGCCAACGCCCCGTACATCCGGGCCACCGCCCGTCCGGTCGAGGGGGAGGAATGACAGTGCGGACCAGCAGCCTCGTCGCGGGCATACGGGAGACGGCCGAGGCCGATCCCGGACGCTGCGCCTTCACGTTCTTCGACTACTCGACCGACCGCGCGGGCCGGGCCCGGCCGATGACCTACGGCGAACTCGACCTGCGGGCCCGGGCCATGGCCCGCGCCCTGCGTGGCACCGCCGACCCCGGCGCCAGGGCGGCGATCCTCTGCCCCCAGACGGCCGACTACCTCGTCTCCTTCCTAGGCTGCCTGTACGCGGGCCTGATCGCCGTTCCGCTGTTCGCACCCGAGGCCTTCCGTTCCACGGAGCGGCTCGTGCTGGCGATGGCCGACTGCCGCCCCGACGTCGTCATCACCACGGAGCCCTTCCGGCAGGAGGTCGACGAACTGCTGCTGCGGCCCGAACTCCGGCCCGGCACCCCCAAGGAAGTGCTGTTCGCCGACCGCGTCGACACGACGGAGGCCCGGCACCGGCACCCGGTGCCCGTCGCCGAGGACGCCACCGCCTACCTCCAGTACACGTCCGGCTCCACCCGCTCCCCGGCCGGCGTCGAGGTCACCTACCGGAACATGGCCGCGGGCACCGCCCAACTGGCCGCGGGATTCGGGGTGGACGAAGAAGCCCGGCTGGTCAGCTGGCTGCCCTTCTTCCACGACATGGGGCTCGTCTTCACCCTCCTGCTGCCCCTCACCCTGCGCGTTCCGGTCGACTTCCTCACCCCCTTCGCCTTCGTCCAGCAGCCCCGCCGCTGGCTGAACCTGCTCAGCGACCGGCGCGCCACCCACACCGTCTCGCCCAACTTCGGCCTCGACCTGTGTGTGGACCGGGTGAGCGAGGAGCGGCGCGCGGGACTGGACCTGTCCGCGCTGAAGACGCTCGTCAACGGCTCGGAACCGATCCGCGTCGCCACCCTGGAGCGGTTCTCCGCCGCCTACGCGCCGTACGGCTTCGCGCCGGTCGCGCACTCGCCCGGCTACGGACTCGCCGAGGCCACCCTCGTGGTCACCGCGACACCCCCCGGCCGCGCGCCCGCCGTACTGACCCTGGACCGGGCG
>NZ_JAWOAI010000958.1:0-1973 GCF_033194735.1 Streptomyces sp. W16 | reverse complement strand
GCCGTGACGAACGGCACGCGCGCGTGGTGGGGGTCGCCCGTTCGGACGCTTGCCCGGCGCCGCATCGGGGGCGGCGGGCGAGGATGGCGCCAGGGGGTCCACACGCGCGGAGAGCGGGGCCCATGCAGTTCGACGACGATGCCGATCTGGACACCTCCGAGGTGCAGGACGTGCGTGGCAGCCGGATCCCCGGTGGCCGCGCGACCGTGGGCGGGGGCCTCGCGGGACTGATCGCGCTGCTCCTGGGGCTGTTCTTCGGCGTCGGCCCGGACAACCTGGGGCTGTCGTCGGGCAGTGACTCACCGGTGGCGACCGCGTCCTCGCTGGCGCAGGTGCAGTCGAGCTGCCGTACCGGACAGGACGCGAACACCAAGGAGGACTGCCGCATCGTGGCGGTGGTCAACAGCGTGCAGGACTTCTGGGCGCAGGAGTTCCGGCGGCGCAGCGGGACGTACACCCGCTCCCCCACGGTCTTCTTCAGCGGGCAGGTCGCCACCGCGTGCGGGACGGCGACCTCGGCGGTGGGGCCGTTCTACTGTCCCGGCGACCGGAAGGTCTATCTGGACCTGGGGTTCTTCGACGAACTGCGGACGAAGTTCGGCTCCAGCGGCGGGCCGTTCGCGCAGGCGTATGTGGTGGCGCACGAGTACGGGCACCACGTGCAGGACCTGATGGGCACGCTGGGCCGGTCGCAGGACGGGCGGACCGGTGCGAACAGCAACGCGGTGAAGGTGGAGCTGCAGGCGGACTGCTACGCGGGGGTCTGGGCGCATCACGCGACGACCACGAAGGACGAGTCGACCGGGCGGCCGTTGATCACCAGCCTCACGGAGGCCGACATCCGGGACGGGCTGGACGCGGCGGCGGCCGTGGGTGACGACCGGATCCAGGAGCGGTTCCAGGGCCGGGTCACGCCGGAGACCTGGACGCACGGGTCGGCTGCGCAGCGGCAGCAGTGGTTCCACCAGGGCTACCGGACCGGGGACATGGCGCAGTGCAACACCTTCCGCTGACGGCCGCGGTGCCGGTTCGCGGGGCGTTGTCAGTGGCGGGTGCAAGACTCGTCGAAAGCGATCGAAGCGATGGAAAGACAGCGAAAGCACCCGGCAGTACGAGACGTGTGAGGAAGTGATCGGCATGGCAGGCAAGGACAGCGGGCGTCCCAGCATCTACCCGTCCCTGCTGTACACGGACGCGAAGGCGGCGATCCGGCAGCTCACGGAGGCCTTCGGCTTCACCGAACTGGCGGTGTACGAGGGCGAGGACGGCTCGGTGATGCACGCCGAGCTGGTGCAGGGCAACGGCGCGGTGATGCTCGGCTCCAAGGGCCGGGGCGGGCGTTTCGACGAGGCGATGAAGAGCGCGGGGCCCGCCGGGGTGTACATCGTCGTGGACGACATCGACGCCCACCACCGACGGGCCGTGGAGCACGGCGCGGAGATCCTGATGCCCCCGACGGACCAGGACTACGGATCACGGGACTACATGGCCCGGGACGTCGAGGGCAACATATGGAGCTTCGGTACCTACGCCCCGGAGATACCGGGGACGGCAGGTGCCTGACCCCGCCTAGCTGCCCCCTGTGTGCACCTGGAAGGCCGCCCGGCGTACGGCCTTGGCGAGCGCCGGGTCGGGGTGGGCCGCGGCGAGCGCGACCAGGACCTGCACGGTGCGCGGGTGTCCTACGGCGCGCACCTCGTCGAGCAGCATGGGGACGGTCGGCTGGATGGCGGACTCCAGGTGGCGCACGAGCAGCGGGGCCTCCCCGTGGTCGGCGACCGCGGCGGCGGTGTCGACCCACATCCAGGTGGCCTCTTCGCGGGTGAGGACCTCGTGGGCGTCCTCCGGGTCGATCCCGTCGTGCTCGGCGAGCCACAGCAGGGCGTACGGCCGCAGCGTCGCCTCGTCGACCGCAGCGCGGACGTCGGGCTCGGCGGGGGCTCCGACGACGCGCAGCGCCTCGAAGGCGAGGA
>NZ_JAWOAI010000957.1:0-1976 GCF_033194735.1 Streptomyces sp. W16 | reverse complement strand
CCGCCGCCAGCGCCGCTCGCACGGCGCGCGCCGAACCGGGCCCGTGATGCCGCACCCCGAGCAACAGCGGTCCGGCGCCCGGACCACCGCCCCCCTCAGTACCCGTCACTTCGTCCCCCTCCCTCCACAAGCCCCACTCCAACTCAGGCTCCAACTCCGGCTCGGGCAGAAGCTCCAAGCGGTGTCGTCATCGCCCGTCCCCATGCCATCGGCACGGCTCACCGCGAACGCGGAGCCCCTCGCCGGCTTCCCCTCCGCGACGCTCACGCGCTCACCTCCCGGCAGGCCCGGTAGAAGTCCTTCCAGCCGTCGCGCTCCCGGACGACCGCTTCCAGGTACTCCTGCCAGATGACCCGGTCGGCCGCCGGGTCGCGTACGACGGCGCCGAGGATGCCCGCGGCGACATCGCTCGGCCGCAGCAGTCCGTCACCGAAGTGGGCCGCCAGGGCAAGGCCGTTGGTGACGACGGAGATGGCCTCGGCCGTCGACAGCGTGCCGCTGGGCGACTTCAGCTTCGTCCGCCCGTCCGCCGTGATCCCGTCGCGCAGCTCACGGAAGACGGTCACCACCCGGCGGATCTCGTCGACCCCCTCGGGCACCGCCGGCAGGTCGAGCGAGCGGCCGATCTGGTCCACACGGCGGGCGACGATGTCGACCTCGGCGTCCGCGCTCTCCGGCAACGGCAGCACCACCGTGTTGAAACGGCGGCGCAGGGCGCTGGAGAGGTCGTTGACCCCGCGGTCCCGGTCGTTCGCCGTGGCGATCAGGTTGAAGCCGCGGACGGCCTGCACCTCCTGCCCCAACTCCGGTATGGGCAGCGTCTTCTCCGACAGAATCGTGATCAGCGAGTCCTGTACGTCGGCCGGGATCCGGGTCAGCTCCTCGACCCGCGCCGTCATCCCCTCCGCCATGGCCCGCATGACGGGGCTGGGCACCAGGGCGTCGCGGCTCGGGCCGTTGGCGAGCAACTGCGCGTAGTTCCAGCCGTAGCGGATCGCCTCCTCCGGGGTGCCGGCGGTGCCCTGGACCAGCAGCGTCGAGTCGCCGCTCACCGCCGCCGCGAGGTGTTCGGAGACCCAGGTCTTGGCGGTGCCGGGCACGCCGAGCAGGAGCAGGGCGCGGTCGGTGGCGAGTGTGGTGACGGCGACCTCGACGATGCGGCGCGGGCCGACGTACTTCGGTGTGATCACCGTGCCGTCCGGCAGGATGCCGCCGAGGAGGTAGGTGGCGACCGCCCAGGGCGACATCTTCCAGCGGACCGGGCGCGGCCGGTCGTCCTGTGCGGCGAGCGCCGCGAGCTCGTCGGCGAAGGCGTCCTCGGCGTGCGGGCGCAGTGCCTCCGGCGGCTCGGCCGACTGCTTCTCACTCGCCTGCGCGTTCATGGGTTCTGTGGACACAGTCATGGCTGAGGTCCCCTCCAGCTCGGCCGGTTCGGATCTGGTGTCCACCGTGCACCACGCCACTGACAATGCGATCTGACCTGCGGAAACGCCCGCGCCAGGCCGATTGTCAGTGCTGGGATCTACCTTCGATGTCATGACTCAGCAGGGGGTGCGCTGGACGGCTGACCAGGTGCTGGCACTGGCGCCTGACGCAGCGTCACGCAAAGCGGGAAGCAAGCTCGGGGCGGCGGGGCCGTGGTCCGAGGCGGGGAGTTCTGACGAGGGGACGGTGTGGGGGCTGTGCAAGGGCAGCGGCAGCAAGCCGTATCAGACGGTCGTCGACATCGCGGACGCCGCGGGGCCGGCGTACAAGTGCAGTTGTCCGAGCCGCAAGTTCCCGTGCAAACACGCGCTGGGGCTGCTGCTGTTGTGGGCGGGCGGGGACGGCGCGGTACCGGCGGGGCAGGCGCCGGACTGGGCCGAGCAGTGGCTGGCGGGGCGGCGGAAGCGGACGGAGGAGAAACGGGCGGCGGACGCGTCCGGTTCCCCGGCCGCCGCTGATCCGGAGGCGGCGCGGCGCAGGGCGGAGCGCCG
>NZ_JAWOAI010000956.1:0-1982 GCF_033194735.1 Streptomyces sp. W16 | reverse complement strand
CTCCGCGCGCTGGGGCTCTCGACACCGGCGCGCCCCTACGGCTCCCTCTCGGCCGGCGCGTGGGGATGGACCGACTTGGTGGGCCCTCACCGTGGGTGGGGGCTCACGCCGTTGGCGAGGGGCAGGTTGTTGGTGGAGGCTCACGCCGTTGGTTTTAGCTTGCCTGGGTTGTTTGGATGGTTGCTTGGTGGGCCGCCTGTACCAGGCGTTGGTTTTCTGGTGCTGGGCCGCCGGGCAGGGCGAAGCGGCGGCGGGTGTAGCCGTAGGCCAGGCCGGTGCGGGGGTCCGCGAAGGCCTGGGAGCCTCCCGCGCCGCTGTGGCCGATCGCGCCGGCGCCCAGGAACGAGTACCACGTGTCAGCTGTCGCCTGGAAACCCAGGCCGTACGCGCGGTGCGTGCCGGTGATCATGTCGTAGCCGACGGAGTGGAGCTGGCCGAACTCCGCGACCGTGTCCGGCTTCAGGAGCGGGGCCCGGTCCTCGACCACGCTGATCGCCGCCGCGTAGAGGCCGGCCAGGCCGCGTGCCGACGCCACTCCGCCGACCGATGCGGGACCCTTGGCGCGGATGACCCTCTCGTTGGGGAGAGTTGCCAGGACGGTGGGCTGGGGCGCGTGTTCGTTGAACGCGATGCCGGTGAGGCTGTGGCGGCTGTCCGGGTGTGACGTCTGCGTCTCGGGGGAGGGGAGTGGGGGGTGGGTGGGGTGGAAGCGGGGCTCCTGGGTGGACGGGAGGCCCAGGAAGAAGTCCAGGGCGTATGGTGCGCGCACTCTCTCCTCGTACACGTCCTGGAGTGAACGGCCCGTGGCCCGTCGTACGATCTCGCCGGTCAGCGCGCCGATCACCAGGGCGTGATAGCCGAAGGCCGCGCCCGGGCGCCAGAACGGGCGTTGGTCGGCCAGGCGTTCGGCGACCGCGCGGTCGTCGGCGAGTTCGTCGAGGGTGAAGCCGGTGTCCGTGCCGACCAGGCCTGCCCGGTGCGCCAGCAACTCGCGCAGCGTCAGCGCCCCTTTGCCCTCGGAGGCGAACTCCGGCCAGTAGTAGGTGACTTTGCGGTCCAGTTCGAGGGTGCCGTCCTGCACTAGCAGCGCCACCACGAGGTGGGCGGCGCCCTTGGTGGACGAGAACACGCCGTAGAGGGAGTTGTTGGTGGTGCCGGACGGTCCTGCCCACAGGTCTACGACTTGTCGGCCGTGTACGTACGCGCACAACTGGCCCTCGTAGTCCGCGCGTTCCGTCGACACGAACGCGGCGAACTCCTCCCGGACCGTCTCGAAGCCGTCGGCTACGGTGCCGTGGATCTCCTGGGTCATCCGCTCTCCTCAACTGATCCGCTGCTCGCGTGTGCCATGGTGAACAACGCCTGTCCGACCTGCGGGAGTTCCCCCTCGGACCTCCTCCTGGTTCCAGAGATCGGTACGGCGAGCGGCACCCGTTCGACTCAACGGGGGAGGGAAGGTGTTGGTGTCACCGATGCCCGGATGTCGCATTCGGGGGGCCGGAAGCGGGCATGCTGAGCACGAGTACCGGGCAGCGGGCGCGTGGAGAGGGGTTCCCATGGCGACCATTCCTTCGCTTCCGAGCAGGGACGAGGTGTTGCGCATGGCACGCAGCACCACCGACATCACCGGGCAACTCCTGGACACGGCCGGGAACATCACCAGGATCGCGATCAACACCCTTGATCCACGGGACGGTTCGGGCGCCGAGGCGCTCCGGGTGCTGCGCGAGACCACCGCCGAGCTGGCCGAGGCGAGCGCTTCGCCGCAGGCTCAGGAGGCCTTCTATCGCATTGTTGACACCCTGACGCGGCTCGGTACGACCGGTGCGCCGCTGGCCGTGCACCCGGTGAGTCAGCCGGCGCAGGTGCTGTTGGGCGTGCTCGGGGACAGCCTGTTGCCGGTTCTCGACGCGGTGGAGCCGGCCGTCGAGGAGTTCGCCGCCGCGCTCGGCGATCTGGTCGAGGCGGCCTCCCCGCTGCTG
>NZ_JAWOAI010000955.1:0-1993 GCF_033194735.1 Streptomyces sp. W16 | reverse complement strand
GCCGCGCTGCTGGCCCGCTTCCCGGGCGTGCGCGTGCAGTTGGTGGACGCCGACCCGGCGCGCGCGAAGACCGCCGAGGCCCTCGGCGTCGACTTCGCGCTCCCGGCGGACGCGCTCGGCGACCGCGACCTCGTCGTGCACGCCAGCGCCACCGAACAGGGCCTGACCCGCGCCCTGGAACTCCTCACCCCCGAGGGCACGGTCCTCGAACTGAGCTGGTACGGCGACCGGAAGGTCAGCCTCCCGCTCGGCGAGGCCTTCCACTCCCGCCGCCTGATCATCCGCAGCAGCCAGGTCGGCACCGTCTCCCCGAACCGGGCGAACCGCAGCTACGCCGACCGTCTCGCCCTCGCCCTCGACCTCCTCGCCGACCCGGCGCTCGACGCGTTGGTCACCGGCGAGAGCGACTTCGAGGAGCTGCCGGACCTGCTGCCGAGGCTCGCCTCCGGAGAGATTCCGGCCCTGTGTCACCGGGTCCGCTACACCGACATCGGCTGAGGAACGTTCAATTCCGTACGACAAGCGCGTCTGACCTGAGAAAAGAGTGAGAGAGGGCTGAACAGGGGGAGGCGTGCAGCCGTACTACACGGCATCCCCCGGCAGGGATCAGCCGCGGGACCAGACGCGCCGCACCTGGAGGGTCGTCCGTTGTTCAGCATCACCGTTCGCGATCACATCATGATCGCCCACAGCTTCCACGGCGAAGTGTTCGGACCCGCGCAGCGGTTGCACGGAGCCACGTTCCTCGTGGACGCCACCTTCCGGCGCGAGCAGCTGGACGACGACAACATCGTCGTCGACATCGGACTGGCCACCCAGGAACTGGGCGCCGTCGTGAGCGAGTTGAACTACAGAAACCTCGACAACGAGCCCGACTTCGCCGGGGTCAACACCTCGACGGAGTTCCTGGCGAAGGTCATCGCCGACCGGCTCGCCGAGCGGATCGAGAAGGGCGCACTCGGCGAGGGCGCCCGCGGCCTGGCCGGACTCCAGGTCACCCTGCACGAGTCGCACGTCGCCTGGGCGAGTTACGAGCGTGCCCTGTGAGCGACGTGACCATCGACCGCGCCCCCTCGCTGGGATTCCTGCCCGCACAGCGCGCGGCCTCCCGGAATGCCGAGATCATCCCCATGTCCCTGCGCACCGTGCACTTCGTGATGCCCGGCGGAGTCGACGACCCGGCCGCGCCGAGCGGCGGCAACGCCTACGACCGCCGGGTCAGCCTCGACCTCCCCGGGTTCGGCTGGCAGGTCCACAAGCACGCCGTGGACGGCGAGTGGCCCCGGCCCGGTGCCGCCGCCCGTGCGGAACTCGCCCGGGTGCTGCGCGAGTTGCCGGACGGCGCCGCCGTACTCCTCGACGGGCTCGTGGCCTGCGGGGTCCCCGAGATCGTCGTCCCGGAGGCCGACCGGCTCGGCCTGGCCGTCCTGGTCCACCTCCCGCTCGGCGACGAGACCGGTCTCGAAGCCGCCGTCGCCGCGGAACTGGACGCCAGGGAACGTACCGTCCTGCGAGCCGTGTCCGCCGTCATCGGCACCAGCGACTGGGCGGTCCGCCGCCTCGTCTCCCACCACGGCCTGGCCCCCGACCGGGTCCATGTCGCCACCCCCGGCGCCGACATCGCCCCCCTCGCCTCCGGCACCGACGGCGTCTCCCGCCTCCTGTGCGTCGCCGCCGTCACCCCGCGCAAGGGCCAGCACCGGCTGATCGAGGCCCTCGCCGCGGCGGCCGACCTGCCCTGGACCTGCACTTGCGTCGGCGGCCTCGGAACCGACCCGGAGTACGTCGACCACCTGCGCGGCCTCATCGAGCAGTACGGCCTCCAGGACCGGCTGCACCTCGCGGGCCCGCAGGCCGGCGCCCAGCTCGACGCCAGCTACGCCTCCGCCGACCTCATGGTCCTCATGTCGTACGCCGAGACGTACGGCATGGCCGTCACCGAGGCCCTCGCCCGCGGCATCCCCGTGCTGGCCACGGACGTCGGCGGCCTGCC
>NZ_JAWOAI010000954.1:0-2027 GCF_033194735.1 Streptomyces sp. W16 | reverse complement strand
GCCGTAGGGGTCGGCGGAGCGCGGGTCGAGGTCGCCGTGCCGGGCGTCGGAGCGGATCGCGGCGATCGCCACGGCGGCTGCCAGGAGGACCACGAGCGCGAGGACGATGCCACGCGCGCGGGTCCACACCTGGCGGACGGTGGGCGAGGTCGAGGTGGCGGGAAGCGTGACCTCTGTGGTCATTCGGCGGCCCCCTGGCTGGTGTGGTGGGCCGTGCTGTGGGCGCTGCTCGTGAGGACGGGCCTGGTCCGCTCCAGGCCGCGGTCGAGTTCGGCGATGCGGCGGTACGACTGCTCGCTCGCGCCGCGTCCGCCGTACGTCACGTCGTCGAAGTGTCCGGCGGCTGCGCGCAGTTCGTCCGTGTGCGACGGGAGTGCGCGGCCGGCTTCCGCGACCGCCTCGTCGGCGGTGCGGCCGGGGCGGACATCGAGCAGGGCGCGTTCCTCCAGGGAGCGGACGATGGCACGCATGCGTTCCTGCACGGCCGGGTTCCAGTGTCCCTGGGCGGCGTGTGCCTCGGCGGCCGAGCGGTGTTCGGCGGCGCTTCGGGGGCGGTCGTCGAACAGGGCGGCGGTGGAGGCGGGTTGGCGGCGGGGGGTGCCGAGGCGCCACCACAGGGCGGCCCCGACCGCGAGGACGACCAGGATGACGACGATCAGACCGAGCGTTCCGCCGGGTGTGGCCTCGGATGCCCTGCTGAACAGTTTGTCGACCCAGCGTGAGACGGCGTCCAGGGCTCGTTGCACCAGGCTGGGGTCGTTCTCGTGGTACATCTGCTTGGACAGTTCACGCCGGGCCGCCTCCCGCGCGGGGTCGCGCGGGATCGTCACCGGCGGCTCGTCTCCCGAGAGGGCCGACGACTGTACGAGTGTGCCGTGGGCGCGCAGCAGTGCCCTCGTGGCCGATTCGGCGGTGTGCGGCAGCGCCGCAGGTACCGCTGTGAGAACTCCCCCCGCCAGGCTCACCGCATCAGCTCCCCGGGATGGGGCCGGGGGCGGCGGTGCCGTGGTCCTGGACACCGGCGGCACGGGCCAGGTCGAGGTCGAGGGCCTCGCGGCGGATGCGCTGGTCGATGTACAGGAGCACTGTGACACCCGCTGTGATCGGGAACGAGATCATGCGGCCGATCACCGAGCCGAGGCCACTGATGATGAGGAACGTCCAGCCGACGTCGCCGGTGCCGTTGACGAGGATGCCGAGGCCGTCGCCGCTCAACAGTCCGGCGATGAAGGCGAACGGGATCACGAGGATGGACGACAGGATGCTCGCGATGATCTGGGCGAGCAGCTGGATGCCGAAGATCCGCCACCAGGAGCCGCGCACCAGCTTCGCGGAGCGGCTCATCGACTTCACGATGCCCTGCTTCTCCAGCATCAGCGCGGGCGAGGCCAGGGAGAAGCGGATCGCCAGCCAGAGGGTGACGACGCAGCCGGCGAGGCCACCGATGACGGCGAGTGCGATGCCCCCGTCCTGGGATCCCGTGACGGCCACGATGATGCCGGGCAAGGTGGGGACGCCGATCAGGGCGATGGCCATGAGGATCAGCAGGAAGATCAGGCCGAACAGCTTGAGCACCCGGGGGCGGGCGTCACGCCAGGCTTCTGTGGCGGTGACCGGCTTGCCGAGGACGGCGCGGCTGGTGACGGCCGTGAGCAGGGCGGTGGCGATCACCGTGCCGATGAGGGCGACCAGGTAGATGACGCCGGTGCTGAGGAAGACCTCGCTCATGGCGCGGGTCACTTCGGAGGTGCTGGCGTTCGGGTCGTCGAGGGCGTTGGTGCTGGTCAGGTCACTGAAGGCGAAGCCTTGGACGAGGACGACGATGGTCTGCATGACGACCGCGACACTGAGCGAGATGCCCAGGACCGTGCGCCAGTAGGTGCGCATGGTGGAGACGGCGCCGTCGAGGATCTCGCCGACGCCGAGCGGGCGGAGCGGGATCACACCGGGCTTGGCCGCCGGCGGGGGACCGCCCCAGCCGGCTCCCCAGCCGGGAGCTCCGTAGCCGCCGGGCCCGTTGTATCCCC
>NZ_JAWOAI010000953.1:0-2004 GCF_033194735.1 Streptomyces sp. W16 | reverse complement strand
CGCATCACCTCGACCGTGACCGTGCCGGTGAGCGCCGACATCGAGAGCGGCTTCGCGAAGGACCCGGCGGGCGTCGCCGACACGGTCCGCGCGGTGCTCGCGGCGGGTGCGGTGGGGGTCAACATCGAGGACGCGCTCTACGGCGGTGAGGGCGTCCTGCGCCCGGTCGTGGAGCAGGCCGAGCGGATCGCCGCCGCCCGGGAGGCCGCCGACGCGGAGGGCGTGCCGCTGTTCGTCAACGCGCGCATCGACACGTATCTGCGGGGCGCCGGGGGAGTGGACGCGACCCTGGAGCGGGCCGCCGCCTTCCGGGCCGCGGGCGCGGACGGGATCTTTGTCCCCGGGGCCGTCGAACCGGGAACGGTCAAGGAACTCGCCGACGGGATCGACGGTCCGCTCAATGTGCTGGTCGGCCCCGTCGCACCGCCGGTCGCCGAATTGGCCGCGCTGAGCGTCGCCCGGGTGAGCGCGGGCTCCAGCGTCGCCCTGGCCGCCTACGCCGTGGTCCGCCGTGCCGCGCGGGAGCTGCTGGACACGGGTACCTACGACGCGGTCGTGGGAGGTCTGGGCTACGGCGAGCTGAACTCGCTGCTGGGGTAGGGGTGTCGGCTCAGCAGGCGTCCCGCATCAGCTCGGCGAGGTCGTGGTCCAGGTCGAGCTGGAGGTGTTCGAGACCGGCGGGCACCAGCTCACCGGTGGCCCGCAGGAAGCGCCGTATCTCGGTCGAGCGGACATGCACGACGGCGGTGCCCTCGGGGGCGTGGAACTCCAGGACGGTGCGGTCGAAGCCGTAGGGCCGCACACGGACGTCGCCGTGGCCCTCGGCGCCGTGCAGACCGGCCGTGAGGAGTTCGCGGGCGAAGGTCCAGCAGACCTCGACGCCCTCCAGGGTGGCCGGTGCCGGGAAGGTCATCCGGACGGCGAAGGGGTCGCGCCGGTCGTAGTGAAGGGTGGCGGGAATGCTCGGCATCCGCGGTGCGGCGGCGACGAGACGGGCCTCTACGGGCTGCTCGATGACGATGGACAACGCCTTGCTCCCTTGTGTGACGGCGGTGCGGACTGCGGTGACGGCCGGACGGACTCCCGAAAAGACTCCGGAACGGACCTCCGGGTGGATGGGTCCGCACTGGAAGAGACGCCGGAACGAGCCAATCCGTGCACACCAATTTCGAGTGACCTCTGTCACCGCCGCCCATATGCGCTCAAGGCGGGCGTGGGCCATCTGGACGGCTCCGGGGGAGTGGGCTAGCTTCGCCCGCCATGAGGCGCATGGGGAAGACGAGACAGGTGGGGCGTATGTACCGCAGGACGGCGGCCGGGGTGATGTGCGCGGCGGCGCTGGCCGTGCTGGCCGCCGTACCGGCGCAGGCGCGGGACACGGCGCACCGGGCTCCGCACTGGGAGCTCAAGGACAGCGGGGCCGCCGGTGTGCGCTTCCGGGGACTGTCGGCGGTCAGCCGGAACACCGCGTGGGTGGCCGGGACCGCGGGCACGGTGCTGCGTACCACCGACGGCGGGGCGAGCTGGCGGAACGTCTCGCCACCCGGCACCGCCGACCTTCAGTTCCGGGACATCGAGGCGTTCGACGCGCACCGCGCGGTGGTCCTGGCGATCGGCGAGGGCGAGGCGTCCCGCGTCTACCGCACCGACGACGGCGGGGCGACCTGGACGGAGTCGTTCCGCAACACCGACGCGCACGCCTTCTACGACTGCCTGACCTTCTTCGACAGCCGCCACGGTCTCGCGATGAGCGACCCGGTGGACGGTAAGTTCCGCATCCTGTCCACCGGTGACGGCGGCCGTTCCTGGAAGGTGCTGCCCAGCACCGGGATGCCGGCCGCGCTCGACGGCGAGGCCGGCTTCGCGGCCAGCGGCCAGTGCCTGGTGAGCTCCGGGCCCCGGGACGTCTGGCTGGCCACCGGCGGGGGTGCACGCGCGCGTGTCCTGCATTCCGCCGACCGCGGCCTCACCTGGACGGCGACCGACACCCCGATCCCGGCCGGC
>NZ_JAWOAI010000952.1:0-2062 GCF_033194735.1 Streptomyces sp. W16 | reverse complement strand
GAACTCCCTCGGTGGCGGCCCCGGCTCGCTCTCGCGGCGCGCCTCCAGGCCAGGCGGGCACGGACGTAGCGAGGGAGGAGCCGGTTGGGCAGGTGGCGGGAATGGTTGCCACCACGACCGACCGACCGTCCGTCCCCCACCGGCTCGTTCACCGCGCCGCCCAGAGCAGTCCGCGCGTGGTGAGCGTCCTTACGGTGGGCTCGCGCAGGTCGTCCGCCCGGTGCCCCAGGGCGGAGAAGAAGACGCGCCCCCGCCCCCACTGTCTGGTCCATACGACGGGCATGTCGACCGGCCGTTCGCCCTGCCCCGCGGCGCCCGGAGCGACGGTGGTGGACGCCAGTACGGTGCTGAACGCGTCGGTCAGCATCCAGTACTGCTCGGTCATCACCGTCGTGTCGGGCAGTCCGGCGACGATCGGGTGTTCCCGGTGTTCCGGCTCGATCCGGACCTGGTACTCCAGGAACTCCGCCGGGTGGTGCAGGAACAGGCCGCCGACCATGCGCAGGTACGCGGGCGTGTCCTGGAACGTCGCTACGACACCGCCGTGCCAGCCCGCGAAGCCGGTGCCCGCCTCGACGGCCGAGACGAGCCCCGCGCTCTGCTCCTCGGTCAGCCGGCCCTCGGTCCAGCACTGCACGACGAGATCGGTCCGCGCCATCAGGTCCGCGTCGGCGTAGGCCTCCAGATCCTCCCGGACCGTGATCGCGAAACCGGCGTCGGCCAGCGCGGGCAGGAACAGGTCGGTGCACTCCCGTGGGGAGTGGCCCTCCCAGCCGCCGCGGACCACCAGCGCCGTACGCTCTGCGGCCATCAACGGGTCGCGGGGTCGGCGGTCCACGACGGCAGGGTGAGCGGTGTGCGCTGGAGGCCGATCCACTGCCGTTTGGTGAAGCCCGCCATCTGGTCGTCCGCGCCGTGCCGCGCGTGGGCGTCGTTGACGTGCACCTCGCCGGCGTCGAGCCGTTCGGCCACCGACAGGCCCCGTATGAGGTCGGCGGAGAACACCGAGTTCATCAGCATGGGGAGCCCGTTGGTCACGGCCACCGCCTCCTCCTGGTCGTCCACCACGGTGACCGGGAGGACCGGGCCGAAGATCTCCTCGGTGAAGGCGGGCATGTCGGGCGTCACCTTGGCCAGCACGGTGGGCCGGTAGAACAGCCCCTCGGGACCGTCGAACGTGCCGCCGGTGAGCACCTCCGCGCCCATCTCCACCGATGCCGTCACGAGGGCGTGCACCCGGTCGCGCTGGCGGGTGCTGATCAGGGGGCCCAGATCCGCCGTCCCGCTCATCGGGTCGCCGACGCGCAGGGCGGCGGCGCGTCGGGTGAGGGCGTCGAGATACTGGTCCGCCACCGCGCGGGTGACGATGTGACGGCCGGCGCTGATGCAGGTCTGGCCCTGGAACTCCAGGGAGGCGATCATCGCGCACGAGGCCGCGAGGTCGATGTCGGCGTCGTCGAGGACCACGAAGGCGTTGCTGCCGCCGAGTTCGAGCCGGACCGGCCGCAGCGTGGCCGCGGCGGAGGCCGCGATGGCGAGGCCGACCTCACGGGAGCCGGTGAAGTCCAGCAGGTTCAGGCCGGTGTGCTCGGCGAGCGCGTGCCCCGCGTCGAGGCCGTCGCCGGTCACCACGTTGAACACACCCGGCGGCAGTCCGGCGGCCCGGGCCGCCTCGGCGAGCACCTGGCCGCCGATGATCGGGGTGAGCTCGGCGGGCTTGAGCACGACGGTGTTGCCGAAGGCCAGCGCCGGTGCCACCGCCCGCATGGCCAGGTTGACCGGGTAGTTCCAGGGTGTGATCACACCGATCACCCCGAGCGGTACCGCCCGGGACATCGAGAGCTTGCCCGCCTTGTACGGCGGCAGCAGGTCGCCGGCGTTCTCGCTCGCCTGGATCATGGAGATCTGCAGCTGGCGGATGCCGGTGGACACCTCGTCCTCGGCCTTGGCCCGCACCCCGCCGGTCTCGCGCATGCTCTGCTCGACCAGCTCCGCGTGGTGCGCCTGGAAGAACTCGGCCATCCGCCGCAGGCCCGCCGCGCGCTCGGGAGCGCTCAGCGCG
>NZ_JAWOAI010000951.1:0-2062 GCF_033194735.1 Streptomyces sp. W16 | reverse complement strand
CCCGCAGCACCTCCGCCTGGGCCACCGCGCCCGCAGCGGGCACCCCGGCGGCCAGAACGGCAGCCGCGGCGGCCCACAGCGAGTGTGCGGCGGTCAGTTGCGCGTCTGTCGGACCTGTCTGCGGCGGTAGTGCGGCGGTGTCCGATTCGGGTACGGCATCAATGTCCTGGACGGTGTTTGCGGCGGTGTCCTGCTCGGACGCACCGACCTCCTGGGCCGTCGCGTCCACGGCTGCCGCTGTCTCCAAGTCGGCCACCGGACACGCGCCGAGCACAGCGGCGCGGTGCAGGCACTTCGGGGCCAGCAGACAACTGCACACGGCCTCCCCGGCGTCCGTGACCGCCCCGGAAGGACCCGGAGCGAGGACGACCTCCGCGTCCTCACCGCACCGCACCCGCCGCACGGCACCCTCGACGATGACGGGCGCGGCCACGTACGTGTCGATCGCGGCGTCCAGCTTCTTGCGCAGCCGGGAGGTCAGGGCCTCCACGGCCGCAGCGGCCACCTCGGGCGCCACCGGGGGCAGTTGGGGGTTCATCGGGACTCTCCGCGGAGGCGTTCGCCCACCCAGCGGGCGAGGGCGAGAGGACTGAGGGCGGCGACCGGCATCCCGGCCGCGACGAGTTGTTGGGCCACCGGCACGGAATAGCGCGGGGTACCGGAGTCGTCCAGAGCGGCGCAGCCCATCAGATGCACCCCGGAACTCGCGAGCGCCCGTACCTCGCCCAGGAGTCCGCCCAGCGGATAGCCCTCCTCGAAGTCGCTCACCACCACCACGAGGCTCCGGCTGGGCACGGTCACCAAGGAGCGGGCGTGGGCCAGACCGGCCGCGATGTGGGTGCCGCCGCCCACCTTCACCTCCAGCAGCAGGGACAGCGGGTCCTCGACCCGGTCCGTCAGGTCGATCACGTCCGTCGAGAACGCCAGGAAGTGTGTGCTGAGCGTGGGCACTCCGCCCAGCACGGCCGCGGTCAACGCCGACCAGATCACGGAGGCCTCCATCGACCCGGACACATCGACCACCAGGATCAGCCGCCAGTCTGCCTCCTTGCGCGAACGGGTGCTGAACACCGGCCGTTCCGGCACGACCAGGGTGCTGCCGTCGGCCCTCCTGCGGGCGTGGGCCAGGTTCGCCCGCAGAGTGCGCGGCAGGTCGATCCGGCCTCCCGGACGGCGGGTCGGTCGAGGCGTGGCCAGTCCGGACAGCGCGGGCCGCATCCGGGTGGCCAGCTCCTTGGCCAGGTCGTCGACCAGCCGGCGCACCAGCGGGCGCAGCCTTGCCAGTTGCTGCTCGGGCATCCCGCCCGCGAGCGACAACACGGATGTCAGCAGATCGACCGAGGGACGTACCGACTTGGGGTCGAGTTCGGCCAGAACGTCGCTACGACCCTGATCGGCGGCGCGGGCGAGGACCTCCTCGCGTACCTCCGCGCCGAACAGCGCCTGGAGCTCCTCCGCCCACTCACGCGCCGACGGGAAGGAGGCGTCCTGCCCGCCGGGACCGCTGTCCCGGCCCAGGTCCGAGGAGCCCTCGCCGCGCCCCCTTCCGTACAGCTCGTCGAGCGCGTGCGCGTAACGGCGGGTGCCCGCCGACAACTTGTCGCTCTCCCTGCCGAGGAGCAGGCGCCACCGGTCCGTCCGCGTGAGACGCAGTACGCCGTCGGTCGGCCCGTCCACGTCGGAAGGGTCAGGCGTCGGCGCGGGACGGGTGGTGGTGGTCCCGGGGTCCGGAGCATCGGCGGGCCGGGGTGTCGGCGGTGCCGCCCGCAGGGCCTCCACCGCCGTACGACCGGCCTCGTCCGCCGCCGCCCACAGGGCCAGCAGGCGCGGGGAGGCGGACAGTGTCAGGTCGAGGCGATCGCCCAGCCGCTCCGTGACCGGGTGCAGCAGACGGTCACGGCCCGCCGGAGACAGTGTGTCGAAGCCGCCGCGCAGGGCGGGCAGCCGGTCCAGGAACGCCTGGTCGCCGAGCGAGTCGACCCGGTCGAGCAGCGGGTCGAGCGCGGACGGCGCCGACTGGAGCAGCGGTGCGGCCCCGGTCAGCAGTCCGGCGAGTCTGCGC
>NZ_JAWOAI010000950.1:0-2091 GCF_033194735.1 Streptomyces sp. W16 | reverse complement strand
ACGACGCTCTTCCGATCTGATCTCCTCGTCCAGGACGGTCAGATCGCGGACCAGGCGCATGCCCTTGCCGCCGCCGCCCGCCGACGGCTTCAGGAGCACGGGGGCACCCAACTCATGGGCGGCCTTGGCCAGTTCGGGGTCGCGTCCGCCGGGGACGACCGGGACGCCGGCCGCCTCCACCGTCTCCTTGGCGCGGATCTTGTCGCCCATGAGGGCGATCGCGTCCGCCGGAGGACCGATGAAGACCAGCCCGGCGTCGGCGCACGCGCGCGCGAAGGCCGCGTTCTCCGCGAGGAAGCCGTAGCCCGGGTGCACGGCCTGCGCGCCCGTGCGGGCCGCCGCCTCCAGGAGCCGCTCTACCGACAGATAGCTCTCGGCGGCCGGTGCGGGACCGATCCGTACCGCCGTGTCGGCCTCCCGGACGTGCCGGGCGTCCGCGTCGGCGTCGGAGAAGACGGCCACCGAGCGCACACCGAGCGAGCGCAGGGTGCGGATCACGCGGACCGCGATCTCGCCCCGGTTGGCCACGAGGACCGTCTCGAACATCTCGGGCGTCTCGGGAATCTCGAATGTGTCGACCATCTCGGGCACCCTCATCACATCCGGAAGACGCCGAACTGGGGGTCTCCCAGGGGCGCGTTGGCACAGGCGGTCAGGGCGAGGCCGAGGACCTGGCGGGTCTCCAGGGGGTCGATGACCCCGTCGTCCCAGAGGCGGGCGGTGGCGTAGTAGGCGTTGCCCTGGCGCTCGTACTGCTGCCGGATCGGGTCCTTGAAGGTCTCTTCGCCCGCGGCGGGCCAGGACTCCCCGCGCGCCTCCAACTGGTCCCGCTTGACGGTCGCGAGGACCGACGCGGCCTGCTCGCCGCCCATCACGGAGATCTTGGCGCCGGGCCACATCCACAGGAAACGGGGGGAGTACGCCCGGCCGCACATCGAGTAGTTGCCCGCGCCGTACGAGCCGCCGACCACCACGGTCAGCTTGGGCACGCGCGCGCAGGCGACGGCGGTGACCATCTTGGCGCCGTGCTTGGCGATGCCACCCGCTTCGTAGTCCCGCCCGACCATGAAGCCGGAGATGTTCTGGAGGAACACGAGCGGGATGCCGCGCTGGTCGCACAGTTCGATGAAGTGGGCGCCCTTCTGGGCGGATTCGGAGAACAGGATGCCGTTGTTGGCGACGATGCCGACCGGGTGGCCGTGGATCCGGGCGAAGCCGGTGACCAGGGTCTGCCCGAACTCGGCCTTGAACTCCGAGAAACGGGAGCCGTCGACCACGCGCGCGATGATCTCCCGTACGTCGTAGGGGGTACGGGAGTCGACCGGGACGGCGCCGTAGATCCCGTACGGGTCGACCTTCGGCTCGACGGCCTCGGTGACCTCCCAGGGGAGCGGCCCGCGCGCGGGGAGCGTGGCGGCGATGTTCCGGACGATCCGCAGGGCGTGTGCGTCGTCCTCCGCGAGGTGGTCGGTGACACCCGACACGCGCGCGTGGACCTCGCCGCCGCCCAGCTCCTCGGCGGTGACGACCTCGCCGGTGGCGGCCTTCACGAGGGGCGGCCCGCCCAGGAAGATCGTCCCCTGATTCCGGACGATGACGGCCTCGTCGCTCATGGCCGGGACGTAGGCCCCACCGGCGGTACACGACCCCAGCACAGCGGCGATCTGCGGAATCCCCGCCCCCGACATCCGGGCCTGGTTGAAGAAGATCCGCCCGAAGTGGTCCCGGTCCGGGAACACCTCGTCCTGCATGGGCAGAAACGCGCCCCCGGAGTCGACGAGATAGATACAGGGGAGGCGGTTTTCGAGGGCGATCTCCTGGGCGCGCAGATGCTTCTTCACGGTCATCGGGTAGTACGTGCCGCCCTTGACCGTGGCGTCGTTCGCGACGATCACGCACTCCCGGCCGCTCACCCGGCCGATCCCGGCGATCACACCGGCGGCCGGCGCGGCCCCGTCGTACATCCCGTCGGCCGCGAGGGGAGCGAGCTCCAGGAAGGGTGAGCCGGGGTCGAGGAGCGTGTCGACGCGGTCGCGGGGGAGCAGCTTGCCGCGCGCGGTGTGCCGGTCCCGGGCCCGCTCACCGCCGCCG
>NZ_JAWOAI010000949.1:0-2099 GCF_033194735.1 Streptomyces sp. W16 | reverse complement strand
CTGCCGCTCATCCCCGGCACGTCGTGCGTCTGCAGCACCCCGCCGTGCGCGCGCACGATCCCGCGCACGATCGGCTCGTGCACCGGGTCTCCCCCGGCGTACGGCCCGCGCACCTCGATCCGTACGACCTCACCGCGCTGCGCCGCCGCCACGACGACCGTGTTGTCCATGTAACCGCCCGCCGACGCGGGCGAGTTGCCGGTCGCGTCGACGCCGGCGACATCCGCGACGAGGTGCGCGAGCGCGGTGGCGAGGAGCCCGGGGTCGACCTCGGCCTCGATGGGCGGCGCGTGCACGGCGAACTGCACGCGGCCGGGCCCGATCAGTTCTACGGCCCCGTCGACACCGGCGGCGACGACCGCGTCCAGCATCACTTTGGTCCGCGAGATGTCCTCGGCCCCGGTCTCCAGCCGCTGATAGCCGAGCACGTTGTCGATGAGCTGCGTGATACGCGAGTAACCGGCCGACAGATGATGCAGGACCTGGTTGGCCTCCGGCCACAGCTGGCCCGCGTCGTCCGCGGCCAACGCGGCCAGTTCCCGGCGGAGTTCGTCGAGGGGGCCGCGCAGCGAACGCCCGAGCAGCGTGAGCAACTGGTCGTGCCGTGCGGCCAGTTCCTCGTACCGGTCCTTCTCCCGCTCCCCGAGCGCGGCGTACCGCTCCTCGTGCGCCGCGAGCTCCTCCTCGTGCTGCTCCTGGAGCTCCTCGACCTCGGTGATGTGCTTCTGGCGCAGGGAGGTCAGCTCGGAGGCGTGCTCCTCGTCGATCCGCTCCAGTTCGTCCCGGTGCAGCTTGTCGGCGGCGTCCTTCTCCTCGGCGAGCGAGTCGTAGGGCCGCCGGTCGGTGAAGGTCATCACGGCGCCGACGAGCTGGTCGCCGTCGCGCACGGGCGCGGTGGTGAGGTCGACGGAGACCCGGTCCCCGTTCTTGGCGAACAGCACCTGTCCGCGCACCCGGTGCTTGCGCCCGGACCGCAGGGTGTCGGCGAGCGGCGACTCCGCGTACGGGAAGGGGGAGCCGTCCGCGCGCGAGTGCAGGACGAGGGTGTGCAGTTCCTTGCCGCCGAGGTCGCTGGCGCGGTACCCGAGGATCTGGGCGGCGGCCGGATTGACGAGCACGACCCGCCCGTCCGTGTCCGTCCCCACGACACCCTCGGCCGCCGCGCGCAGGATCATCTCGGTCTGCCGCTGCGAACGGGCCAGCTCGGCCTCGGTGTCCACGGTGCCGGAGAGGTCGCGGACGACGAGCATCAGCAGTTCGTCGGCGGTGTAGCCGTAGCCGTCGTAGGCCTGCTGGCCGTCTTCGAGGTTGGCGCTGGTGACCTCGACGGGGAACTCGGAGCCGTCGGTGCGGCGGGCGATCATCCGGGTCGGCTTGGTCCGGCCGCGTGGGTCCATCGAGTCGGGGCGCCGCATGGAACCGGGGATGAGCCGGGAGTCGAACTCCGGCAGCAGGTCAAGCAGTCCGCGTCCGACGAGCGCGGTGCCGGGCGCCTCGAAGGCTTCCAGCGCGATGGTGTTCGCGTTGACGACCGTGCCGTTGGCGTTGACCAGCACCAACGCGTCCGGGAGCGCGTCGAGTATGGCTGCGAGGCGAGCAGCGCCTCGGGATGGCCTGCTGCTCACGAGACGCTTCCTCCCTGTTACCGCACCTTGCCGACCGCGGAGGCCATCTTGCCAACCGGCCCGCGACGTGTCACGCGACGGAGTCTAAGGGCAGTCCTTGTGCTCGCGGAGTGAGATGAGAGGGAGGTCGCACGGTGAAGTGACGTAGAACGTGTGACCGACCACTGATCCCCGCCGTCTTCAGTGGTTACGGCCGGGATCGGGCAGCAGCGGGACCATCCGGTCCCAGCGGGAGATCTCGCAGCCGTTGACGCGGTCGTACGTCGCGTCGACGGGGCGTCCGGCCCAGGTGCCGGTGACATGGGCGGTGGCGGGGCCGCCGTAGATCATGGTGCACATGCTGTCCGGGGGTACCGGCGCGAAGGGGTCCTTGCCCCACCGGGTGTTGTGGCCGACGGCCTCGCAGGCGCCGCTCACGTCCGGGTGGGTGCCGCCGCCGGGGTGGCAGTACAGCTCGCGCGTCCCGTCGGCGGC
>NZ_JAWOAI010000948.1:0-2104 GCF_033194735.1 Streptomyces sp. W16 | reverse complement strand
CGCCTCCGGGTGCCCCGGGGACGCCGGGCGCGCGACCGGGCGGTACGCCTGCCGGGTCGCCGCCCCCGCCTCCCCCGGTGGGCGGGTATGTACCGACGCAGATGGTTCCGGAGCTCGGTCCGGAGGGGCTGGCCGGTTCGGGTGGTCCTGGTGGTCCCGGTGCGCCGAACACTCCCGGGGGTCCGCCTCCGGGTGGGGTTCACCATGCCGCGACGATGTTCGCCGACCCTGGTCAGAGTGGGCCCGCGGGGCCGGGTGCTCCGCAGCCCCCCGGTGCCCCAGGCGTTCCCGGTGCTCCGCAACAGCCGTACGCCCCCGGCATGCCCGGCGCCTCCGGTGCCCCCGGTACGCCTCCGCCGCCGTACGCCCCCGGTACTCCCGGTACCCCTGGCGCTTCCGCCTCGCAGGGCGGTGCTCCCGGTGCCGTGCATCACGCGGAGACCATGCTGGCCGGGCCTCCGGTGGGCGGACCCGGTGCGCCTCCGGCGCCGCAATTCCCGGGCGCGCCCGGTGCGTTGGGGCTCCGGGGATGCCTCCGGGGGCTCCGCCGCAGCCGATGCCGCCGGGTGCCATGCAGCCCGGCGCGATGCCGCCCCCGGGGCAGCAGGCGCCCGTAGCTCCCGGTCCCGGTCAGCCGTTCCCCGGTCAGCAGCAGCCTGCCTACGGCTATCCGCAGCAGGGGCAGCCGACCGTAGGACCGGGCTATCAGGCCGTGTTGCGGTACCGCGCGCCGGACGGTTCCGAGCAGCAGTTGATCCGGCGGTCCGCGCCGGGGACACCGCACCCGGAGTGGCAGATCTTCCACGAGCTGCGCGGCATGAACATCCCTCCGGACCAAGTCCTGGAACTGCACACGGAGTTGGAGTCCTGCGCACTGCCGGGCGCGTACTGCGCGCGGATGATCCGCGAACAGTGGCCCCAGGCGCGCATCGCCAGCATCGCGCCGTACGGCACGGATCACGCGAGCCGGCAGCAGGGGATGCGCGAACTCATCGCTCACCAGGGCGAGTTGCACCAGGTGGCGGACGGACCGGCCCGACTCGCCCCGGTGCGGGCGCCGTTGCCGCCGGTGCAGCCGACGCCGCCGATCCCGCCGGAGGCGATCGCGCAGGAGTTGGCGGGCGCGTTCGGGCCGGGCGTGTTCCGCTTCGAGCAGGCGGCGGTGTCCCGGCAGGGCGTGCCGCCGGTGGTGGCGCACACGCTGGTCGCGGCGGGGCTGCCGATGGACATGGGCCCGTTCTTCTGGGCGCAGGCCCAACCGGGCCGCCCGGTACCGACGTTGGCCGAACTCGCGCAGGAGCGCGGGGTGCGGCCGTCCGCCGACGCGGGCTCCTACCTCGTCATGGGCAGCGACTTCGGCAAGGCGATCTGCGTCCAGTACGGCACGGCGAACATCGTCGCGGTGCCCGTGGAGGCGGGGCCGGGCGGTGCTCCCGTACCGCCGCAGTTCGTGAACACGGGGCTGCCCGAGTTCGCGCGTTGTCTGGCGCTGCTCGGGCGGATGTGGCGACTGCGGTACGGGCTCAACCAGGAGCAGGCGGGCCGCTGGACCGTCGACTTCCAGGCGCAGCTCGCTTCGCTGGATCCGGCGGCGCTCGGTTCGCCGGAGAGCTGGTGGTCGGTGTTGCTGGAGCAGATGTGGGACGGGCTGTTGTGACCCCGATCCGCTGAACAGGCCGTACTGAAGGGCCGGACCCGGTCGTGTGATCGGGTCCGGCCCTTTTGTGTGCGCGGGTGTTCGCCCACGTTCGTGTGATGCCCGTGACCTGCCTGCGGAGTGTCGCGTTATGAACCCTTATGCCCGATACATCAAGATATGCGCGAAATCATCATTTCGTGTCCGTCGGGTGGAGAGGGGTTCCAGGATGAGCAGCGCATCGGTGTCGCCACGTGGCTTCGTGGCAGTACGGGGGCGCGGCTACCGCCCCGGCCAGGTGGACGCGTACGCGGAGGCGCTCTCGCGGCACCGGGACGCCGCGTGGGAGCGGGCCGCGCGGCTGACCGTACTGGCCAGGGACATGGAGGCGGAGGCCGACCGGCTGCGCGAGACGGTGGCCGGGCTCGCCCCGCAGACGTACGAGACGCTCGGGGAGCGGGCGCAGCG
>NZ_JAWOAI010000947.1:0-2115 GCF_033194735.1 Streptomyces sp. W16 | reverse complement strand
GGACGCCCGCGAGCGCGCCCGGGCCTTCAGCGTGTACGGCGCCATCGCGGGCGCCGGCGGCGCGGTCGGCCTGCTGCTCGGCGGTGTGCTGACCGACGCCTTCGACTGGCGCTGGACGCTCTACGTCAACGTCGCCATCGCCTTCGTCGCCTTCGCGGGCGGCTGGGTCCTGCTCTCCAACCACCGCGACGCCGCGGGCTCCAAGCTGGACGTGCCGGGCACGGTACTGGTCGCCGGCGGTCTGTTCTCCCTCGTCTACGGTTTCTCCAACGCCGAGACGCACGACTGGAGTTCGCCGCAGACCTGGGGCTTCCTGATCGTGGGTGTCGTACTGCTGGCGGCCTTCGTCTGGTGGCAGAATCGCGCCGCGCACCCGCTGCTGCCGCTGCGCATCCTGCTCGACCGCAACCGGGGCGCCTCGTTCCTCGCCGTACTGATCACCGGTGCGGGCATGTTCGGTGTGTTCCTCTTCCTCACCTACTACCTCCAGCTGAACCTCGGCTTCAGCCCCACCAAGACCGGTGTCGCGTTCCTGCCGATGATCGGCGCCCTGATGGTCATGGCGCAGCTCGGCACCACGATGCTCGTGCCGCGTCTCGGCCCGAAGGTCGTCATTCCGCTGGGCTTCGCCATCGCCATGGTCGGCATGGCCTGGCTGACCGGCATCGGGGTCGGCTCGTCCTACGCGACCCATGTGCTGCCGCAGCTGATCGTGATCGGCGCCGGCCTCGGCATGGTGATGCCGCCGGCGATGCAGCTCGCCACGAGCGGGGTGGCCGCCGAGGACGCGGGTGTCGCCTCGGCGACGGTCAACGCGATGCAGCAGGTGGGCGGTTCGATCGGTACGGCGCTGCTGAACACGCTGGCCGCGAGCGCCGCGACCGACTACCTGGCCGGGAAGGACGCGTCCAGCAAGCTGGTCCAGGCGCAGGCGACGATCGAGAGCTACACCACCGCGTTCTGGTGGTCGGCGGGCTTCTTCGCCGCGGGCACGCTCATCGCGTTCGCGCTCTACCGCCGCGGGGCCCCGGAGCAGGACGCGGACGCCGCACCGGTCGTTCACATGTGATCGGCTCCGCCCGAAACTGAGCCGCACGGACCGAGGGGTCGCCGTCCACAGGGAGACGGCGGCCCCTCTTTTCTGTCCTACTGACAGAAAGTCAACCTTTTTGACCGAAGTTCACCATGTCGAGTGAACCAGATCTTGTGGGCGGCGTGTCATGGATTCTCGGGGCCTCTCCGGGGTAACTACCGAGACCGAATGCGCCCCGTGCCGAGGTGGAGCGGCCATGACAGCGGAAGCGGACGAACGCGACAGTCCCGCGGCCAACTCCTGTGCCCGTACGCGGTCGCACGGCCCCTTCACGGTGGTCGAGGTCTCGGGGGAGATCGACATGGCGACCGCCGACCTGGTCGTCGATCACCTGGACGCCGCGACGGCGGTCGCGGAGCCCGACGTACTGGTGGATCTGCGGCCCGTCGAGTTCCTCGACTGTTCGGGGCTGCGCGTCCTGTGCCGGGCCGAGCGACGGGCGAGGGAACGCGGCGGGCGGCTGCGGATCGTCTCCGACGGGCCGCGCATCGACCGGCTGTTGCGCGCCTCGGGTCTGCTCGGCCGCTTTCCGCCGCTGCGCGCGATGCCCTCCCAGACGGAAAGGCCGTAATGATGACAGGGGCCGGCGCGGGCAGCCCCACACTGCCCGGCCGACCCCTGATGCGAGATCGCAGCGCTCCGCGACAGGGGCGCGCACTCCCCAGCTACGGACCCTTCCTGATGCCCACGGAGACCGTGCGACCCCGGTCTCTCAGAACGTGAAGACACCTCCGTACCCGTAGGAGTCCTTCACGCACTCGTTGGAGAAGGCGCGCTCGTAGGAGACGCGCTTGCCCTGCCAGACACCCTCGACCGTGACGACGACGGGGCGGTAGAGCTTGTTGCAGAGCACATCGCTCCGGGTCGCCAGGGCGTCGAAGTCGCCCCCGATTCCGCGCAGTTCGGCGCAGGCCCGGGCGGCGGACGGGTGGGTGCCGGAGGAGGTCGGCGCGCAGGTGAGGGTCACGGCGCGTTCCGGTGTGGCGAGGGCCGCGTCGTCCCCGTGGCCCATGGTCAGCACC
>NZ_JAWOAI010000946.1:0-2121 GCF_033194735.1 Streptomyces sp. W16 | reverse complement strand
CACACGCGTGCCGCACGAACAGCCACGCTCGCGTGCGCCACGGCCGAGCCGACGGAGGTACAGCCACCCCCTGAGCGCCGCCCGAATCAGCAGCAGCCGTGCGGGGACAGGACGGCCACGCGCGCGTGCACCACAGCCCCGCACCCGCCCCGCCCCGCACCCTCGCCCACCGCCCCGCCTACGCCGACGGCATCTGATCCAGTCGCGACGGCATCTGGTCCAGCCGTCGCAGGATCACGCCCTCGCGCAGCGCCCACGGGCAGACCTCCAGGGTCTCGACGCCGAAGAGGTCCATCGCGCCCTCGGCGACCATCGCGCCGGCGATGAGCTGTTCGGCGCGGCCCTCGGAGACGCCGGGCAGGACGGCGCGCTGGGCGGTGGTCATGCCGGCGAGGCGGGGGACCCAGGCCTCCAGGGATTCGCGCTTCAGTTCGCGCTGGACGTAGAGGCCGTCGGCGGAGCGGGCTGCGCCGGCGAGGCGGGCCAGCTGCTTGAAGGTCTTCGACGTGGCGACGACGTGGTCGGGGGCGCCGAAACGGCTGAACTCGCCCACCGTACGGGCGATCTGGGCGCGCACATGGCGGCGCAGGGCCCTTATCGCGTCCGGTTCCGGCGGGTCCCCGGGAAGCCAGCCGGCGGTGAGGCGGCCGGCGCCGAGCGGCAGCGACACCGCAGCGTCGGGCTCCTCGTCGATGCCGTACGCGATCTCCAGGGAGCCGCCGCCGATGTCGAGGACGAGCAGTTTGCCGGCGGACCAGCCGAACCAGCGGCGGACGGCGAGGAAGGTGAGGCGGGCCTCCTCGGCGCCGGTGAGGACATGGAGTTCGACGCCGGTCTCGGTCTGCACGCGCGCGAGGACCTCGTCCGCGTTGCTGGCCTCGCGGACGGCGGAGGTGGCGAACGGGAGGATTTCCTCGACGCCCTTGTCCTCGGCGGCCTGCAACGCCTCCTGGACGACGCCGACGAGTTTGTCGACCCCTTCGGGGCCGATCGCGCCGTCCTCGTCGAGGAGTTGGGCAAGGCGGAGTTCCACCTTGTGCGAGTGCGCGGGCAGGGGGCGCGCGCCCGGGTGTGCGTCCACCACCAGCAGATGCACCGTGTTCGATCCCACGTCGAGGACACCGAGTCTCATATACGGAACGCTACTGCCACCTGCACCTATCTCGGTCCCCGGAGCGGTGTCTGGGGCCGCCTCGGGCGACTTACCCTGGACGCGTGCCAAAGACGAAAAAGGCGAAGAACGACAAGGCGGCCAAATCACCCGGCGATTCTTCGCCGGTGAAGTCGGCCAGGTCCCCGAAGACGTCTCTGATGTCGAAGAAGGCCCTGAAGGGCGACGAGAAGGGGCTCGACTTCGCGCGCGCGTGGGTGGAGTTCCCGGATCCGGCGGACGAGGAACAGCTCTTCCGCTGTGATCTGACATGGCTGACCTCTCGCTGGAACTGCGTCTTCGGAAGCGGCTGCCAGGGCATCCAGGCGGGCCGCGCGGACGACGGGTGCTGCACCCTGGGCGCGCACTTCTCCGACGAGGACGACGAGAAACGGGTCGCCGGGCATGTGGCGAGGCTCACCCCGGACATCTGGCAGCACCACGACGAGGGCGCGAAGAACGGCTGGACCTCGGAGGACGAGGACGGCGACCGCCAGACCCGCCCCTTCAAGGGCTCGTGCATCTTCCAGAACCGCCCCGGTTTCGCGGGCGGCGCGGGCTGCTCGCTGCACATCCTGGCCGTGAAGGAGGGCCGCGAACCGCTGGAGACCAAGCCGGACGTCTGCTGGCAGCTGCCGGTGCGGCGGACGTACGAGTGGATCGACCGGCCGGACGACACGCGTGTGCTCCAGGTGTCGATCGGCGAGTACGACCGCAGGGGCTGGGGTCCCGGCGGCCACGACCTGCACTGGTGGTGCACGTCGGCGACCTCGGCGCACGGCGCGGGCGACCCGGTGTACGTGTCCTACCGCCCGGAGCTGACCGAGCTGATGGGCAAGGCCGGCTACGACCGCCTGGTCGAGCTGTGCGAGGAGCGCCTGGCCTCGCAACTCCCGCTGCTGGCACCGCATCCGGCGGACCCGGTCGGCTGACGGGTCAGGACGGGCACGGGTCGCCGCCGTCGTCGGACG
>NZ_JAWOAI010000945.1:0-2127 GCF_033194735.1 Streptomyces sp. W16 | reverse complement strand
CTGCGCCCGCGTACGCCTCCAGGCAGCCGAGGGCTCCGCAGCGGCAGCGGCGCCCCCTGACCCGTACGGTCAGATGCCCCCACTCGACGGCCCGGCCGTGCTCCACCTCGGGGGTGACGAGGCAGGCGCCGACGCCGGAGCCGAAGAGGACGACGATCGCGTTGCGCGCGCCGCGCCCGCCGCCGAACCACATCTCGGCCTGGCCGAGGGTCTTGGCCCCGTTGTCGATGAAGTACGGGACGGCGTCGGGGAGTTGGGAGGTGGAGCGGAGCAGTTCTTCGAGGGGGACCGCGTCCCAGCCGATCGTCTGGCCGTGCACGACGGCGCCGTGGTCCGGGGTGTGCTCGACTATGCCGGGGACGCCGATGCCGACGCCGAGGAGCTGTCCGGGTGCGATGTCGGCGGCGGCGAGGACTTCGGCTATGCCGTCGCGGATGTGGCCGACGATGACCTCGACCTCGTACCGCTGCTGCTCCAACGGGCGTTCGGCGCGGGCGAGTTCGGTGAGGGTCAGGTCGAACAGCTCGACGCGGACCCGGGTCTCGCCGACGTCGACGCCGATCATGTGGCCGCTGTGCGGGGCGACTCGGAGCAGGGTGCGGGGCCGGCCGCCGTCGGAGTCGACGCTGCCGGCCTCCTCGACCAGGCCGTCGGTGACGAGGTCCGCGACGACATTGCTCACCGAGCCGGAGCTGAGTCCGGTCGCCGGGCCCAGTTCGAAGCGGCTGAGGGGTCCGTCGAAGTACAGCCGTTGCAGTACGACCGTGCGGTTGGCCCGCCTGAGGTCGCGTACCGTGCGCCCGTTCCGCCCAGCCATATGGCTCCCTCCGAACCCTCTTAATTCACGCCCTGAACTAAGGGGCGGCGGAATGCACACTACGTGGTGGAGGCCGTCCCGTCGATCTCCCCGAGGGCGGCGAGCAGCTCGGGGCCGACCGTCTCCCGCCGCCAGCGGTTCTCTTCCGCGCCGAACTCCCTGGGGACCGCCTCGGTGAGCATGATCAGGTAGAGGTAGCTGCGGTAGAGGGCGTAGCGGAGGCCGGCCTGCCGGTCGAGCTCGGCCCGTCCGCCCGCTTCCCGGTAACCCGCGAGGAACGCGTCGTCCTTCCTGATGTCCCCGAGCAGCGCCAGGGAGACGAAGTCGGCCAGCGGGTCGCCCCAGAACATGCGCTCGCCGTCGATGAGGCCGCCGATACGGGGCGTTCCGGAGCTGCGGTCGACCAGGATGTTGCCCCACCACAGGTCGAAGTGGACGGCGCAGGGGACGGTGACCTCGTCCAGGGCGTCGTGGGCGGAGCGGGCCGTGCGGGCGATGTCGTCGGCGGGGAGCGGCAGCCAGGCCCGGTAGCGGCGGGCGTCGTCGAGGACCGCGTCGTACATCGTGGTGAACGCGGTCCGCCAGTCGGGGGCGAGCGGGCCGAGGGCACCGGAGGGGTAGCCGAAGCCGGGGCCGGTGATCTCGTGCAGGCGGGCGAGCAGGCGGCCCAACTCCGTGCGCAGCACGGTTACTTCGGAGTCCGTGAGGGGGTCGCCCCAGGGTTCGCCCGGGCAGAGCGTCATCAGGAGGGCGTCGCCGTCGAGGACCACGACGCGCGGTGCCGCCACCCCGGCCTTGGCGGCGGCGCCGTAGAAGTCGGCTTCGGAGACGAGGAGTTGGCGCTCGTGGGCGAGGCCGGGGGCGGTGGGTGCGGTCTTGAGGACGTAGCGGCTGCCGTCGGTGAGGGTGAGTTCCTCGACGGTGTTGTAGGTGCCGCCGCCCATGGGGCGGAGGTGGGCGAGCCGGTCCGGCGGAATGCCCGCCGAGCGGAGGATCCTCCGGGCCTGCTCCCAGGAGTCCGTCACCGTACGCCCGCCTCTCCCTTTCGGTCAGCCTGCGGCGTACACGTCCTCGACGTAACGCCCGTCCGCCATCAGTCCGTTGAGCCACCGCTCGGCGGCCGGGTCGTCGGCGCCGGGTGTGCGGTCCCGGTACAGGGTACGGAACGCCTCCCGCACGCCAGGTGCCATGCGCGCTCCGTCGCCGCACACGAACACCCGGGCGCCCGCGTCCAGCAGGGCCCACACCTCGTCGGCCTCGGCGGCGACGCGGTGCTGGACGAAGGTCGCTCCGCCCTTCGGGGCGGCACT
>NZ_JAWOAI010000944.1:0-2130 GCF_033194735.1 Streptomyces sp. W16 | reverse complement strand
GGTGGCCCAACCCCCTTGTGGGGAGGGAGCTGTCGAAGGTGGGACTGGCGATTGGGACGAAGTCGTAACAAGGTAGCCGTACCGGAAGGTGCGGCTGGATCACCTCCTTTCTAAGGAGCATCTAGGCTGCTGAGCTTGCTCAGTGGTCCAGGGCCATTACGTCGGCAGATGTCCGACGGTGGTTGCTCAAGGGTGGAACGTTGATTATTCGGCACTGTCCGTCATCTCGGGCTGCAAGTACTGCTCTTCGGAGCGTGGAAAGCTGACCACGAGTGACGGCAGGGCCGGGCACGCTGTTGGGTGTCTGAGGGTACGGCTGTAACAGGCTGCCTTCAGTGCCGGCCCCGGTAAAGCATCGCGTGAGTGGTGTGTGACGGGTGGTTGGTCGTTGTTTGAGAACTGCACAGTGGACGCGAGCATCTGTGGCCAAGTTTTTAAGGGCGCACGGTGGATGCCTTGGCACCAGGAACCGATGAAGGACGTGGGAGGCCACGATAGTCCCCGGGGAGTCGTCAACCAGGCTTTGATCCGGGGGTTTCCGAATGGGGAAACCCGGCAGTCGTCATGGGCTGTCACCCATACCTGAACACATAGGGTATGTGGAGGGAACGCGGGGAAGTGAAACATCTCAGTACCCGCAGGAAGAGAAAACAACCGTGATTCCGGGAGTAGTGGCGAGCGAAACCGGATGAGGCCAAACCGTATACGTGTGAGACCCGGCAGGGGTTGCGTATACGGGGTTGTGGGATCTCTCTTTCACAGTCTGCCGGCTGTGAGACGAGTCAGAAACCGTTGATGTAGGCGAAGGACATGCGAAAGGTCCGGCGTAGAGGGTAAGACCCCCGTAGTCGAAACGTCAACGGCTCGTTTGAGAGACACCCAAGTAGCACGGGGCCCGAGAAATCCCGTGTGAATCTGGCGGGACCACCCGCTAAGCCTAAATATTCCCTGGTGACCGATAGCGGATAGTACCGTGAGGGAATGGTGAAAAGTACCGCGGGAGCGGAGTGAAATAGTACCTGAAACCGTGTGCCTACAAGCCGTGGGAGCGTCGCGTTGCATGCTTGCATGCAACGTCGTGACTGCGTGCCTTTTGAAGAATGAGCCTGCGAGTTTGCGGTGTGTTGCGAGGTTAACCCGTGTGGGGAAGCCGTAGCGAAAGCGAGTCCGAACAGGGCGGTTTAGTAGCGCGCTCAAGACCCGAAGCGGAGTGATCTAGCCATGGGCAGGTTGAAGCGGAGGTAAGACTTCGTGGAGGACCGAACCCACCAGGGTTGAAAACCTGGGGGATGACCTGTGGTTAGGGGTGAAAGGCCAATCAAACTCCGTGATAGCTGGTTCTCCCCGAAATGCATTTAGGTGCAGCGTCGTGTGTTTCTTGCCGGAGGTAGAGCACTGGATAGGCGATGGGCCCTACCGGGTTACTGACCTTAGCCAAACTCCGAATGCCGGTAAGTGAGAGCGCGGCAGTGAGACTGTGGGGGATAAGCTCCATGGTCGAGAGGGAAACAGCCCAGAGCATCGACTAAGGCCCCTAAGCGTACGCTAAGTGGGAAAGGATGTGGAGTCGCAGAGACAACCAGGAGGTTGGCTTAGAAGCAGCCACCCTTGAAAGAGTGCGTAATAGCTCACTGGTCTAGTGATTCCGCGCCGACAATGTAGCGGGGCTCAAGCGTACCGCCGAAGTCGTGTCATTCCAGCAATAGCCCCAACGGGTGCTGGGATGGGTAGGGGAGCGTCGTGTGCCGGGTGAAGCCGCAGCGGAAGCTAGTGGTGGACGGTTCACGAGTGAGAATGCAGGCATGAGTAGCGATACACACGTGAGAAACGTGTGCGCCGATTGACTAAGGGTTCCTGGGTCAAGCTGATCTGCCCAGGGTAAGTCGGGACCTAAGGCGAGGCCGACAGGCGTAGTCGATGGATAACCGGTTGATATTCCGGTACCCGCTGTGAAGCGTCAAACATTGAGCCCATTAATGCTAAGGCCGTGAAGCCGTTCCGGACCCTTCGGGGAATGGAAAGTGGTGGAGCCGCCGGCCCAAGGTGGTAGTAGGTGAGTGATGGGGTGACGCAGGAAGGTAGTCCAGCCCGGGCGGTGGTTGTCCCGGGGTAAGGGTGTAGGACGTGGTC
>NZ_JAWOAI010000943.1:0-2132 GCF_033194735.1 Streptomyces sp. W16 | reverse complement strand
CCGGAAGGCGGGGTCGGCCGCGTACCCGGCCCGGATCACCTTCAGCGCCACCGGCGTCCCGTCTGCGGTACGGGCCAGATACACCACGCCCATACCGCCCGCACCGAGCCTCGCGAGCAGCCGGTGCCCGCCCAGCTCCTCCGGGTCCTCGGCCCGCAATGCCAGCATCCCGCGGCTCCTGTCGCTGCTCGGTGACGGCTTCCCCAGCGGTCAGGAAGACAGCCCGGCCGGGCCGACATAGGCGAAACGGCCGTCCATGAGCCGGTAACGCTGAACCTGCCGGGTGACGAGCTGGTGATCGGCGTCGAACGTGTAGGTGGTGACCAGGCCCTTGAACCTGGACTTGGCGAGCGCGCCGGTGACTTGAGCCCGGGTGGGGCGGTGTGGCGCGCTCTCGCCGGTTCCCGTGCCCGCCCCGCTCCCGGCCAGAGCCGTGAGCCGGTCGGCCAGCAGGCGGGTGACGTCGTAGGCCTCGGCGGCCCAGTCGCCCGGTGCGGTGCTGTACCGCTTGCGGTAGGCGGTGGCGAACGGTCGTACGGCCGCGGCGGCCGGGTCGATGTACGGAGCCAGGACCTGCCAGCCCTCGCCCGCCGGGCCCGCCGCCGACACGAAGGCCGGTGTGGCCGACGAAGTGTCCAGGAAACGGGGTCCGATGAAGTCCCGTGCGGCCAGGGCGCGGGCGAGCGGGGCGGCACGCTCGGGAGTGCCGGTGTAGTAGAAGCCGTCCACGCCTTGGGCGAGCATGTCGGCGACGACGGTCGACACGTCGGGCGCGAGCGCGGGCACGACCCGGGCGTAGAGGGCGATGCCGGCTGCGTGGGTCGAGCTGTGGACGACGTTGACGGACTCCATGCCGGTGATGCCGCCCGCCCGGTCGACCAGCAGCCCCGGGCGGCGGGACCCCTGCGCGGTGAGCGCGGTGACGGTGGCGAACGCGCAGTACGCGGCCAGCGGAGCGGCCCGGAAGTAGCTCTTGGGCTTGGCCAGCAGCGCCGACTGGACGGCGGAGACCGAGAGTTCGGACACGGTCACCAGAGGCATCCCGGCGCTCTCGTACATCTCCAGGGCGCTCTGCGCCGAGACGTAACCGGTGGGGCCGAGCACGGCGAGAACATCGCGGTCGCCGATCAGTTGACGTGCTGCCGCCTGTGCCTGGACCAGCTCGCTACGGTCGTCCATCACTCGCACGGTGAGCGTGAACGGCCTGTCCTCGCGGGTGTTGAACTGCTCGACGGCAAGCCATGCCGCCCGATACTGTGCCTCCCCCGCAGACTTGAGCGGGCCGCTCAGATCGGCGTGGACACCGATGGCCCAGTCCGGGCCGGTGGCCGAACTCGCCGGTGTCGTCCGGTCGTTGTTCCGCAGTACCGCCCACACCGCCGCCACGCCACCGGCCGCGAGCAGCGCCGTACCGCCCGCGGCGAGGGCAAGTACCCGACGACGGCCCGGACTTGGGGGAGCGGGTTCCTCAGGGACCTCGGTCGGCTCGATACCGGGCAGCGCCAGCATCCGCGCCGACCGGTCGGCGACCATCCGGACCACCGGGTCCGGCAGCCAGCCGATCGAACCGGTCGGCGCGTCCTCGACCAACTCGGCGTCGATCTCGGTGACTTGGGGCCGTGCCTCGGGTTCCTTGGCTAGGCAGCGCTCCAGCAGGGACCGGAGTTCGACGTCCTCGACCCCGTCCAGATCCGGTGTGTCGTGCACGGTCCGGTACAGCAGCGCGTCCGCCGCACCGGTGCCGAACGGCAGCCGCCCGGTCGCCGTGTACGCCAGCACACAGCCCAGCGAGAACACATCGCTCGCCGCACTCACAGGCAGCGCACGGGCCTGCTCCGGGGAGAGGAACCCGGGAGTGCCCACCACCAGGCTGTCCGAGGTCAGTTCCGTCTCCTCGGCCGCCGTGGGCCGGGCGATACCGAAGTCGATCAGCCGGGGCCCGTCCAACGCGAGCAGCACATTGCCCGGCTTGACGTCCCGATGTACCAGACCCGCCCGGTGTACGGCGTCCAGGGCGCGCGCCAGCATCTTGCCCAGCACCCGCACCACCCGCGTCGGCAACGGCCCGCACTCCGTCACCGCCTCGGCCAGCGAGGGCCCCGGCACGAACGCGGTCGCCAGCCACGGCGCCG
>NZ_JAWOAI010000942.1:0-2133 GCF_033194735.1 Streptomyces sp. W16 | reverse complement strand
GCTCGGCGGCCGTGTGGGCGCGGTTTGCCGTCCCGTCCTGCGGTCCCGCCGCCGTGCGAGCGCCCGACGCGGCTTCGTCCAGCCGGCCGGCGACCGCACCGACCCGGATTGCCTCCACCCTCACCGGTCCGCGGTCCCCGGCCGGGACCACGTACGCCACCAGGCGCTGTTCCCGGACCACCACGACGGCGTGTGCGACGGACGGATGCGTGGTCAACACGCCCTGGATCTCGCCGGGTTCGACGCGGAAGCCGCGCACCTTCACCTGGTCGTCGGTGCGGCCCAGGTACTCGATGGTCCCGTCGGTGTTCCAGCGGGCCAGGTCACCGGTGCGGTACATCCGCGTGCCGGGCGCACCGTACGGATCGGCGACGAACCGCTCCGCGGTCAGGCCGGGCCGGTCGAGGTAGCCGCGCGCGAGCTGGATGCCCGCGAGGTACAACTCGCCCGGGACGCCGGGCGGTACGGGGCGCAGTCCGGCGTCGAGGACGTAGGTGCGGGTGTTCCACACCGGGCGGCCGATCGGGACGCTCGTCGCGTCGGGTCCGATCTCCACGGCAGTTACGTCGACCGAGGCCTCCGTCGGGCCGTAGAGGTTGTGCAACTCGGCGGTGCTCAGGACCTCGTGGAAGCGGTGGGTGAGGGCTACGGGCAGGGCCTCGCCGCTGCACATCACTCGGCGCAGGCCGGTGCAGTCCGCTGCGGCCGGTTCCTCCAGGAAGAGTTGGAGCATGGAGGGCACGAAGTGGACGGTGGTGACGCCCTGTTCGCGGATCAGCCGGGCCAGGTAGGCCGGGTCGCGGTGGCCTTCGGGGCGGGCGACGACCAGGGTGGCGCCGGTGATCAGGGGCCAGAAGAACTCCCACACCGAGACATCGAAACTGGACGGCGTCTTCTGCAGCACCCGGTCGGCGGCCGTCAGTCCGTAGGCGTCCTGCATCCACAGCAGCCGGTTGACGATGCCCTCGTGCGGGACGACGACACCCTTGGGGCGGCCGGTCGAACCGGAGGTGTAGATGACGTACGCGGGGCTCGACGGGTCGTAGAACGTGGGGAGTTGGGCCTCGGGGCCGGTCGGCAGAGTGTCGCGGACGACGTACACCGGGCGGGCGTCCTCGACCATGAGGGCGAGGCGTTCCTCCGGGTAGTCGGGGTCGAGCGGGAGGTACGCGGCTCCGGCGCGGTGGACGGCGAGCAGGGCGACGACGAGTTCGAGCGAGCGCGGCAGCGCTACGGCCACGGTCTGCTCGGGGCCCGCGCCGAGGGCGGTCAACACCCGTGCCGTGCGCTCTACTCGGGCGTCCAGCGCCGCGTACGTCAGCCGCTGTCCCTCGAAGACGAGTGCCGTGGCGTCCGGGGTGCGGGCCACCTGGGCGCGGAAGAGTTCCGGGAGTGTGGTGACCGGGACGGGGTGTGCGGTGGCGTTCCACTCCCCCAGGACCAGGGCGCGTTCGGTGTCCTCCAGCAGGTCGAAGTCCCTTACCGCGCGGTCGGGTTCGGCCGCCGCGTGGTCCAGCAGACGGGCCATGCGGCCGGCGATGCGCTCGGCTGTCGACTCGTCGAAGAGGTCGGTCGCGTACTCCAGGAGCAGGACGACACGGTCGCGGCCGGTCTCGTCCACGAAGGTGAAGTGGAGGTCGAACTTGGCCATACCGGTGTCCATGTCGAACCACTCGGTCGCGAGGCCGAGCACGTCCGGGTCGCCGTCGGGGCGGTGGTGGTAGCCGAGCATGACCTGGTAGAGCGGGTTGCGGCCGGCCACGCGGGGCGGGTTGAGGGCCTCCACGACGCGGTCGAAGGGCAGGTCCTGGTACTCGAAAGCCGCGAGGGACGACTCCCTAACCCGGCCCAGTAGTTCACGGAACGTCAGCTCGTCGCCGGACACATCGGTGCGCAGCACCAGGGTGTTCACGAAGAAGCCCACCAGGTCGGCGAGGGCCTCGTCGGTGCGGCCTGCGATCGGCGCGCCGAGCGGGATGTCGTCGCCCGCGCCGAGCCGGTTCAGGAGTGCGGCGGTGGCCGCCTGGAACACCATGAACATGCTGGTGCCGGTGGCCGCGGTGAGGTCGCGCAGGGCGTGGCCGGTGGCGGCGGGCAGTTCCAGGCGGACCTTGCCGCCGTGGCCGGTCGGTT
>NZ_JAWOAI010000941.1:0-2135 GCF_033194735.1 Streptomyces sp. W16 | reverse complement strand
ACGCGGACCCGGCCCACCCGTGGACGGTGGAGGAACTCGGCACCCGCGCCGGCCTGTCCCGGGCCGCCTTCGCCCGCCGGTTCGCGACGCTGGTGGGCGAGCCGCCGCTGACGTATCTGACCTGGTGGCGGATGATCACGGCGGGACGGCTGCTGCGCGAGGACGACATGCCGTTGCGACTGGTGGCCCAACGGGCGGGCTACACCTCGGAGTTCGCGTTCGCCAAGGCGTTCAAGCGGGAGTACGGGGTGGCGCCGGGGCAGTACCGGAAGCGAGCCTCCTAGCCCCGGGACCTGACGGAAACGGAAAGGGCGCCCGTCCACCGAAGGACGGGCGCCCCTTCCGCTCGGGTTGCTCCCGGGTCACTTGTTCAGGTGGGCCCAGAACTCGTCGAACGACAGGACCTTGTCCCCGTTGAGGTCCCGCGTCTTGATGATGGCCTCGGCGACCGCCTCGGTCACGTTCCAGTCGCCTCCCTGTGCCAGGGCGGTCTTGAACTCGGCCGCGGTGATGAAGCCGTCACCGTCCGTGTCGATCCGCTGGAAATGCTTGCGTGCTTCCTCGATGTCCGCCACCGGATCCGCCCCTTCGTAACGCTTTACTGCCTGTTGACGGAGGCCAGGTTAACCGGCCACGCGCGCACGCAGTGCGGCGACCACCCACGCGAACTCCTCCCGGTGCGCTCCGGCGGGCCCGCGGCCCTTCACCGTGGACAGCAACTCCCGGTACCGGGCGAGCCTGTCGTTGGCCACCGACTCCATCCGTTCGAGCACGACGGCCGGGTCACCGCCGTCCCCCAGCACCTCCCGTACGATCTCCGCCGCCTCCGGCGACTCGGGGGCGACACCCCGCTGCAGCGCCTCCCCGCCCAGCTGCACCAGGCGCATGGGGAACCAGGTGGCACGCCCGGGTGCGACGCTGCGGGCCTGGTCCCCCGCGTTGAACTCCATGACCTCCCGCATCTGCCCCCGGAACTCCGGGTCCTGCACCATTTCCGCCAACTCCACCCAGGCGTCGGCCTGTTCGGGGGTCGGGTCGTCCGGCAGGTCCACCGCGATGGTGCGCATCCGCTCCTCGATGGACGGATCCACGGTGTCGAGGCCGTGGAACAGCTCGTCCACGAACTCCTCCATGATCCGCCTGCGTTCGGCTGCCGACAGCCGCGCCAGCTTGTTCATGAGCGTCATCTCCTCTGCGGTCGAACCGCGTCGCGCCACGGTCGACAGCACCGCCCTGGTCACCCGCAGCGCACGGATCTGCGCGTCCAGCGCCACCACATGGGCGGCGGCCACTTCCGCGACCGTCGTCTCGCCCGCCAGCACCCTGCGTACATCGTCCAGGCCGAGGCCCAACTCGCGCAGGGTGCGGATCAGTTCGAGGCGGGCGGCGCACTCGGCGTCGTAGAGCCGATAGCCGCCGGCGGAGCGGGTCACCGGGGTGAGGACGCCCTCGTCCGACCAGTAGCGGATGGTGCGCACGGTCAGTCCGGTGGCCCTGGCCAGCTCCCCGATGGTGAGCAGTGCGGTGCCGTCGTCGATCATGTCGCGAGTGTGGGCCTTCCAGTGGGTGGAGACTCAAGGAGTGCGAGGAGCACGGTGATGGAGACTCTGCGGGACATTCTCGACGCGGTGGCGCGGGGTGTCTTCCCACCGCCGGACGGCCGTACGACCGTCGTGCCGCAGGCGTCCGAGCGGGACGCGGGGGTGTTCGCCTTCACCGCGCACGCGGTGGTCTTCACGGACGAGGATCCGCAGTGGGTCTACGACACCCTGGCCGCCGTGCCGTGCGACGCTCCCCCAGAGGGGGCACCCCCAGCGGCGCCGATGAACCCGCGGTTCCTGACGGCCCTGCTCGACCGGACGGGCCGTAGGTCGGAGAACGTCGACGCGATGCTCGTGGGCTCCCCGCTGCCGGGCGAACCGCCGCTCCCGCTGCAGGAGATCACGGACGGCGACCATCCGAGGATCGTGTACGCCCGCGGCCGGCGCGACGAGGTGCGCGCGTGGACGGCGGACGGCGGGGTGCTGGTCATGGGCCGCGGGATCGCGGGCCGACTGGAGGTCTCGGTCGAGATCGAGGAGGGCGTACGGCACCGGGGGCTGGGGCGCTCGCTGGTGGCCGCCGCGCGGCAGCTG
>NZ_JAWOAI010000940.1:0-2141 GCF_033194735.1 Streptomyces sp. W16 | reverse complement strand
GCTGTACGCACCCTCGCACCGGCTTCGGCGGCACCGCGGAGCAGGGCTCGGCGGTCGGCCTCGGCCAGTGCGTCCGGGGAGTCGAGCAGCGATTCGTCGAGCATGGGCGGCGGCCTCCGATCGCGTCGTCGTCGCTTACGCGGGGTGGCGGGCCTCGTCGACGAGGAGCACGGGGATGCCGTCCCGTACGGGGTAGGCCAGGCCGCAGTCCTCACCGGTGCAGATCAGCTCGGTGTCCTGCTCCTTGAGGGGGGCGTGGCAGGCCGGGCAGGCCAGGATCTCCAGGAGGCCGGCTTCGAGCGGCATGGGGTGTCCCTCCAAGGGGGTGTCTGCGACGCTTGGGCGGATGCGCCTGGTCAGGGTACCGCCGGTTGATGAGGCTTGCCGGGGTTGGGGCCGACGTCCCTGGGGGCCGCGCCCCCAGACCCCCCTTCGGCCTGAACGGCCTCGTCCTCAAACGCCGGACGGGCTGAAACATCCCGACCGGCATCGAGAAGAACCCTCAGCCCCTGATGATCCCCAGCACCTCGTCCCGCACCTTCCCCATCGTCGCCTCGTCCCGCGCCTCCGTGTTGAGCCGCAGCAGCGGTTCCGTGTTGGAGGGGCGGACGTTGAACCACCAGTCGGCGGAGGTGACGGTGAGGCCGTCGAGTTCGTCGAGCGTCAGGTCGTCCTGGCCTTCGTAGGCGGCGCGGATCGCCGCGAGGCGGGCGCTCTGGTCGTCGACCGTGGAGTTGATCTCGCCGGAGCCCACGTAACGGTCGTACTGGGCCACGAGGCCGGAGAGGGGGCCGTCCTGGCCGCCGAGCGCGGCGAGGACGTGGAGGGCGGCCAGCATGCCCGTGTCGGCGTTCCAGAAGTCCTTGAAGTAGTAGTGCGCGGAGTGCTCGCCGCCGAAGATCGCGCCGGCCTTCGCCATCTCGGCCTTGATGAAGGAGTGGCCCACGCGCGTGCGTACCGGTGTGCCGCCGTTCTCCCTGACGACCTCGGGGACCGACCAGGAGGTGATCAGGTTGTGGATGATCACGCCCGTGCCGCCGTTCCTCGCCAGCTCGCGGGCGGCCACCAGGGCGGTGATCGCGGACGGCGGGACCGGGTCGCCGTGCTCGTCGACCACGAAGCAGCGGTCGGCGTCGCCGTCGAAGGCGATGCCGAGGTCGGCGCCCTCCTCGCGGACGCGCGCCTGGAGGTCGACGATGTTGGCCGGGTCGAGCGGGTTGGCCTCGTGGTTCGGGAAGGTGCCGTCCAGCTCGAAGTACATCGGGACCAGCGTGAGCGGCAGGCCGGCGAACACGGTCGGGACCGTGTGGCCGCCCATGCCGTTGCCCGCGTCGACGACGACCTTCAGGGGGCGGATGGAGGTCAGGTCGACGAGGCCGCGGAGGTGCGCCGCGTAATCCTCCAACGTGTCCCGCTTTGTGATCGTTCCCGTCGGTCCGGAGACCTCCGGCGCGCCCGAGTCCAGCCAGGACTCCACGAGTTGGCGGATCTCGGCGAGGCCGGTGTCCTGGCCGACGGGGGCCGCGCCCGCCCGGCACATCTTGATGCCGTTGTACTTCGCCGGGTTGTGCGAGGCCGTGAACATGGCGCCGGGGAGGTCGAACGCGCCCGAGGCGTAGTACAGCTGGTCCGTGGAGCACAGGCCGATCTCGGTCACGTCGACGCCGCGTGCCGCCGCCCCGCGCGCGAAGGCGGCGGAGAGTCCGGGGGACGAGGGCCGCATGTCGTGCCCGGTCACGATCGCGTCGGCGCCGGTCACCTGGACGAAGGCCGCCCCGAACAACTCGGCCAAGGACTCGTCCCACTGGTCCGGGACGACGCCCCGTACGTCGTACGCCTTCACGAGCTGCGACAAATCAGCAGACACGGCCATCCCTCCGGAAAGTCCTATCGGTCGCCCCAAACTACCCGCCCGCACCGACAGCGCGACGTGCGGTAACTGAGCCGTCCACAGACTCTTACCTGAGCTCAGGGCAGCGCTCCGCGCAGCAAGGTTCTCTCGTGGGTGGTGGTCACGATGGGATCGTTGAACGAACTCCCGGACAGGCGCCGTCAGTTGTCCGGTGAGCGCAGCACCCGCAGATGACCCCGGCGGGCGACTTCCATCGGGTCCGCCGTACGGGCCCCGCCTCCGCCGCCGG
>NZ_JAWOAI010000939.1:0-2142 GCF_033194735.1 Streptomyces sp. W16 | reverse complement strand
CGGCCGCCGGGCGCACCGCGGCCCGTGCGCTGCCGCCGTCGCCGCCGGACCGCATCCGTGTCCCGGCCATCCATGTGGACGCCCCGCTGATGGGCCTCAAGCTGACGAGCAACGGCAGCCTGGACGTGCCCCCGGCCGCGAAGAAGAACCTCGCCGGCTGGTACGAGGCCGGCACCACCCCCGGCGAGACCGGCACGGCGATCGTCGCGGGCCATGTCGACAACGCCGACGGACCCGCCGTCTTCTACGACCTCGGCGCCCTGAAGAAGGGCAACACCATCGAACTGGACCGGCTGGACGGCACCGTCGCACTGTTCACGGTGGACGCCGTCGAGGTGTACCGGGCCAGCCACTTCCCCGACCAGAAGGTCTACGGCGCCGCCGAGCGGCCCGAGTTGCGGGTGATCACGTGCGGGGGCGGCTACTCGCGGTCGACTGGTTATCAGGGGAATGTCGTCGTGTTCGCGCATCTGACGGGCAGTCGCTAGTCCTCAAGTCCGGTTACGGGACGCCGAGTTCGAAGAGGGCGTAGCCCGCGTACGAGCCCGACGCCAGGGCCGCGATCCCGAGCAGCGTGAACTGGTGGGCGAGGCTGAGGCGGCGCAGTGCGGCGGCGAGGGGAAGGAAGAGGGGGAAGAGGGGGAGCAGATAGCGGGAGACGTTGCTGAATATCTGCTGGCTGCCCAGGACGAGCGCGACGGTGAGGACCGTGTAGACGAGCAGTACGGCCGGGGGGCGCAGCCGGATCAGCAGCGGGAGCAGTGCGAATCCGAGCAGGACCACACAGGCGCTGATCAGGTCCGCGAAGGGCCAGGCGAAGAGGTAGGTGGTGTGGCCCACCGGGATGGAGGTGAGGACGTCGAGGGTCTGCCGGCCGTAGTCCCACTCGTGGGCCCAGGCCCCGGACTGGAGCTTGAAGTAGCCGCCGTAGTCGCCCATTTGGTGGCCCACCCAGCCCAGGTAGGCGAGCAGGCCCAGCGGTGCCATGGCCATCGCGGCCAGCGGGCGCGGGATGCCGTCCCGGCGGTCGCGCAGTGCGAACAGGGCCGCGACGGTGACCGCGGCTATCAGTGCCGCCGCCGTGGGCCGGTTGAGCCCGGCGGCGCAGGTGAGGAGACCCGCGGTGAGCCAGCGGCGGGTGAGGACGGCGTGGCAGGCCCAGGCGGCCAGGGCGACGAAGAGGGAGTCGGAGTAGACCGCCCACTCCACACCGGAACCGGGCCACACGGCCCAGAGTCCGGCCGCCGCCAGCCCGGCCCGGCTGTCCAGGAGGTGCGCGGTGACGGCGTAGATGCCCAGGGCGGCGGCGAAGGAGGCCAGCACGGAGACCAGCAGGCCGGCGCCGTAGGAACCGAGACCCGTGAGTTCCGAGGTCAGGCGGATCAGCGCCGGGTACAGCGGGAAGAACGCCGCCGAGTTTCCTTCGAGGGTGATCAGGCCGGTGGCGCCGGGGACCCGGACCAGCTCGGGGTGGTAGCCGTGGACGGCGATCTGCTGGTACCACCAGCCGTCCCAGCTGGCCAGTACGTCCCACGGGTGGGCGCCGCCGCCGAAGCGCGGGTTCTTGGTGCGGTAGTTCCCGGCGGAGTGCAGCAGCCACATGAAGGAGGCGAAGCCGATGAGCTTCAGCGCGCCGTAGAAGGCCAGTGCGGGGGTGTACTCCCTGACGGTCCCGCGCAGCCGTCGCCACTCGCCGTCCGTGGTGGCGGGCCGCTCCGGCAGTCTCGCGTTCCAGTTGCTCGCCTCGGTGATGGTCTCGTTCATGCGCGGAACACCCACGCCCGGAGAAGGAGGAAGCGCAGCACGGTCGCGGTCAGGTTGGCCGCGAGGAGTACGGCGAGATCGGTGGCGTGGGTGGCCGAGGGCGCGGCGTGGTGCAGGGCCGCGAGTGATCCGCTGGTGAGCGCCAGGCCGATCAGGAAGACCACGAGCCCCTTGCCGTGGTGGCGCAGCGCGCTGCCGCGTCCCCGGTGTCCGAAGGTGAGCCGTCTGTTCGCGGCCGTGTTGGCGAGGGCGCAGAGCAGGAGCGCGAGCGCGTTGGCGGCCTGGGCGCCGAGTGCCGGGCTCAGGGCCGCGTACAGCAGGAGGTGGCCTACGGTGCTCATCGCGCCGATGGCGGCGAAGCGCGCGAGCTGGGCGGCG
>NZ_JAWOAI010000938.1:0-2144 GCF_033194735.1 Streptomyces sp. W16 | reverse complement strand
CACGCCCGCGTGCATGGCGCGCAGGGGTTCCGCGAGGTTGTTGGCGAGGTCAAGGAGGCGGCCACCGCTGCGGCGGTTCTCGCTGAGCGCCTGGCGGGCGGCGAGGCGGCCGTCGGCGTGCGCGAAGTGTTCGGGGAAGTCGTCGAGGTTGGCGACGGACGCGCCGCGCCAGCCGTAGATCGCCTGGCAGGGGTCGCCGACGGCGGTCACCGGGTGGCCCGTGCCGGCGCCGAACAGGCCTGCCAGGAGGATGCGTTGGGCGACCGAGGTGTCCTGGTACTCGTCGAGCAGCACCACCCGGAACTCGTCGCGCAGGATCTCGCCGACCTCGGGGCGGGTGCGCGCCAGGGTCGCGGACAGGGCGATCTGGTCGCCGAAGTCGAGCAGATCGCGCTCACGCTTGGCGGTCCGGTAGCGGCTCACCAGTTCGGTGAGTTCACGGCGGGCGGCGGCTGCCTCGGGGACCTTGCGGAGCTCGGGGTTGCTGAGCTTGCGGCCCTCCAGGTCGCGCAGCAGCTCGGCGTCGTACGCGCGCAACGCCTCGGGGCGTACGAGGTGTTCGGACAGCTCGGCGTCGAGGGTGAGGAGGTCGCTGACGAGGTCCGGGAAGGAGCGGGTGAGCGCCGGATAGGGGCCGGGGGCTTCGCGCAGCACGCGCGCGGCGAGCTGGAAGCGGGTGGCGTCGGCGAGCAGGCGGGCTGTTGGTTCGAGGCCGATGCGCAGGCCGTGGTCGGTCAGGAGGCGGCCCGCGAAGGCGTGGTACGTCGAGATCACGGGCTCGCCCGGGGGGTTGTCCGGGTCGATGACGTCGGGGTCGGTGACGCCCGCCTTGATCAGCGCCTTGCGGACGCGCTCGGCGAGTTCACCGGCGGCCTTGTTGGTGAAGGTCAGGCCGAGGACCTGCTCCGGGGCGACCTGGCCGGTGCCGACCAGCCACACCACACGGGCCGCCATCACCGTCGTCTTGCCCGACCCGGCTCCGGCCACGATCACCTGCGGGGCGGGCGGCGCGACGATGCAGGCCGTCTGCTCCGGGGTGAAGGGGATGCCGAGGAGCTCCTTGAGCTGATCGGGATCGGTGATACGGGCGGGCATGTCGGAGAGGCTAGCGGCGGCCACTGACAGTCGAGGACCAATCGCCCTCAGGGGCAGAAGAAGCGCAGGTCAGCACATGTGGTGCGATGTGTCACGCGCGCTACTCGACCACGTGTCGTCCCTCGGGCCGCGCGCTGCACGAGGCCCGGAACGCGCAGTGCGTGCAGTGCTGGCCGGCCTTCGGCGTGAACCGTTCGTCGAGGACCTTGCCCGCGGCCGTGGCCAGCAGTTCACCGGCCCACTCCCCCTCCAGGGGCTCCTGAGCCTGCACCTTGGGCAGGGCTTCGCCGCCGTCCCGTTGGGCGGCGCCCTGGCGCAGCTGGACGAGTTCGGCACCGCCCGGTTCGGGGCGTACTCCGTCGAAGGCCTCGTCGACGGCGCCCTCGCGGACCGCCAACTGGTAGACGGCGAGCTGGGGGTGGCGCTCCACCTCGCGGGCGGTCGGCGTCTGTTTGCCGGTCTTGAAGTCGACGACGTAGGCGCGTCCCTCGCCGTCCGTCTCGACGCGGTCCATGGAGCCGCGGATGCGCACTTCGTAGTCGCCCGCTTCGAGGGTGACGTCGAAGTCGTGCTCGCTGGCGACCGGCGTACGGCCGGTGCGGACGCCGTTGGAGTCGACGTGCCACTTCAGGAAGCGTTCGAGCGCCACGCGCGCGTTGTCCTTCTCCTGCGCCGACTTCCAGGGCGCGTCGAAGGCGAGCGCGTTCCACACGGTGTCGAGGCGTTCCATGAGGACGGCCAGGTCGGCGGGGGTGCGCCCGGAGGCGACCTCGTCGGCGAGGACGTGCACCACGTTCCCGAAGCCCTGGGCGGCGGTCGCGGGGGCGTCGGCCTTCACCTCGCGGCCCAGGAACCATTGCAGGGCGCAGGTGTTGGCGAGTTGGTCGAGGGCGCTTCCGGAGAGCACGACGGGCTGGTCGCGGTCGCGCAGCGGCACCTTGCTCTCGGTCGGCTCGAACATGCCCCACCAGCGGTACGGGTGCGCGGACGGGACCAGCGGGCGGCCCTCCTCATCGGCCAGTGCGGCCAGCCGGGCCAGCCTCCGCGCG
>NZ_JAWOAI010000937.1:0-2150 GCF_033194735.1 Streptomyces sp. W16 | reverse complement strand
GCAGTTGACCACTGCGTCGGGCGCGACCGAGGCCAGGGTCCTGGCCAGCTCCTCCGGACGGACGGAGGCGAGGTCGACCTGGTGGTCCGCGTCGGGAGAGCGGCCGGCCCGGAGGACCTGCGCACCCCGCAGGGTGCGCAGGCGTTCGGCGACATGGGCTCCGAGATAGCCGGTGGAGCCCAGGACGAGGATGCGCATGGGGTGCTCAGGCCCCCTTGAGGAGATGGGACTTGCGGGAGGTGAACTCGGCATTGGCCCGGTCGTAGTCGTCGGGGCGTCCGATGTCGAGCCAGTAGCCCCCGAAGTCGTAGGCGTGCGGCTGGTTCTGATCCCGTATCAGGTCCAGGACCAGCTCGTCGAAGCCCAGCGGCAGCCCGGGCGTGTAGCCGTCCAGGGTGTCGCGGGAGACGCCGTAGACGCCCATGGAGACGCGGTAGTCGATGCTCGGCTTCTCGGTGAAGGCGACCACCTTCGACAGGTCGGTGGTCAGCACCCCGAAGTCGATGTGCACCTTGCGGGCGTACGTGGCGATGGTCAGCGGCGCCCCCGATTCCTCGTGCGTGTGCAGCATGTCCGCGTAGTCGAGGTCGGTCAGGACGTCGCCGTTCATCACCAGGAAGGTCTCGGGCAGCTTCTCGCGGAGGGTGAGCAGCGGGCCCAGGGTGCCCAACGGGCTTTCCTCGGTGGCGTAGTCGATCTCCATGCCCCACTGGGTGCCGTCGCCGACGTAGGCGCGGATGATCTCGCCGAGGTGGCCGATGGCGATGGTGACGTGGGTGAAGCCGGCCGTGGCCAGCTGGCGCAGCACGATCTCCAGGATGGCGTGCTGGTCGCCGATGGGGACGAGCGGCTTGGGCAGCGCCGTGGTGTAGGGCCGCAGCCGGACACCCTTGCCTCCCGCCAGGATCACTGCATGCATGGGACTCCTCCTTCGTGAGATTGGTGGGGGTCGCGAGGGCGGTGCCCGACGGTTCAGATGTTGTAGATGCCGGTCTTGTACCGGGCGAGGTTGGCCGGGTCGCGGAAGAACTCCACGGTTTGCGCGAGCCCTTCCTCAAAGGTGTGCGCGGGCTGCCAGCCGGTCGCGGCGGCGAGCCGGCTCGCGTCCGCGACCAGCCGCATCACCTCGGAGTTGGCGGGTCTGATGCGCGCAGTGTCCTCGCGCATGTCGAGCGGGGTGTCCATCACCTTGCCGATCAGCGCGACCAGGTCGCCGACCGAGATCTCGCCGCCGGTACCGGCGTTGAAGGTGCGGCCCACCACCTGCACGGCAGGCGCGGTACCGACGGCCAGGAACGCCTGCGCGGTGTCCTTGACGTAGGTGAAGTCCCGGGTGGGGCGCAGGTCGCCGAGGGTGATCGTCCGTTCCCCGGCGGCCACTTGGCCGATGACGGTCGGGATGACGGCCCGCATCGACTGGCGTGGCCCGAAGGTGTTGAAGGGGCGCAGTGTCACCACGGGCGTCGCGAAGCTCGCGTGGTAGCTGTCGGCCAGCCGGTCGCCGCCCGCCTTCGAAGCGGCGTACGGGGACTGGGTGTTGATGGGGTGGTCCTCGGTGATCGGCACGGTCTGGGCGGTGCCGTAGGTCTCGCTGGTCGAGGTGTGAACGAGCCGGGGCGTGCCCAGCGCGCGGACCGCCTCCAGCACGTTGAGGGTGCCGGTGACGTTGGTGTCCACGTAACTGTGCGGCGCCTGGTAGGAGTACGGGATCGCGATCAGCGCGGCCAAGTGGTAGGCGGTGTCGGCGCCTTCGAGGAGACCGCGGACCGAGCCCGGGTCGCGGACGTCGCCGAGGACGATCTCCACCTGGTCGAGGACGTCCGGGTGCAGGGTCTCCAACCAGCCGTAGGAAGAGAAGGAATTGTACTGGGCCATGGCTCGTACCCGGTGCCCGGAGGCGACCAGTGCCTCGGTGAGATGGGAGCCGATGAACCCCTCGGCTCCGGTGACGGCGGCGAGTGGTGCGGAGGTCAACTCTGTTGTCCTTCCGATGAGTTGAGGTGGGGGGTGAACGGCGGACGCGGGTGGGGCGGGCCGCCTACGCGTGGGGCGCGGGACGGCCGAGCAGCCACAGCACGGACGCCGACAGACACAGCGCGGCGGCGGCGCTGCACAGGGTGAGCGCGACGGCCGGGCCCGGCGGCAGGTGG
>NZ_JAWOAI010000936.1:0-2152 GCF_033194735.1 Streptomyces sp. W16 | reverse complement strand
GCCGGGCCAACGCGGGCGCCGCCCTGGCCGTCACCGCACCGGGCCCGGCGACCGCACCGGACGCGGCACGACTCGACGCCTTCCTGAACTAGGGCCTCTCCTCGGTCAGTTGCCGTCCCGGCGGGAGACCTCGACGTTCTCCAGGATTCCCAGCGCGTCCGGCACCAGGACCGCCGCCGAGAAATAGGTGCTGACGAGGTACGAGATGATCGCCTGTTCGTCGATGCCCATGAAGCGCGCGTTGAGGCCCGGCTCGATCTCCTCCGGGATGCCTGTCTGGTAGAGGCCGATCACGCCCTGGTCGTCCTCGCCGGTGCGCATCGCGATGACCGACGACGTACGGGACTCGCTGACCGGGATCTTGTCGCACGGCAGCAGCGGCACACCGCGCCAGGCGGGCAGATGGTGGCCGCCGACGTCGATGCCGCTGAAGTAGACGCCCCGCTTGTTGCACTCCCGGCCGAACGCGGCGATCGCCCGCGGATGCGCGAACAGGAAGTGGGTGTCGCGCCGCATGCTCAGCAGTTCATCCAGGTCGTCGGGGGTCGGCGGCCCGGAGCGGGTGGAGATCCGCTGGTCGTAGTCGGCGTTGTGCAGCAGCCCGAAGTCCCGGTTGTTGACCAGCTCGTTCTCCTGCCGCTCGCGCAACGCCTCAATGGTCAGCCGGAGTTGCTGCTGGGTCTGGTTCATCGGCTGGTTGTAGAGGTCGGTGACGCGACTGTGCACCTTCAACACGGTCTGGGCGACGCCGAGTTCGTACTCGCGCGGGGCGAGGTCGTAGTCCACGAACGTGGCCGGCAGATCGGGCTCGCCCACATGCCCGGCGCTGAGCGCGATCGCCGCCTCGCCGAACGGGTTGGCCGGGGCGGGTTCGTCCGAGCCGAGTGCCTCGACGTGCGCGCGCAGGCCCGCGTGCCGATCTGTGACGGCCTGGTACGCCGTGTGCGGCAGCGTCAGCACCGTGGTGGCCGTCGCCGCGCGGGCCGTGAACTCCCAGGTGCCGTCGGGGCCGGCGAGCACCTGGCCGCCGAAGGTGTCGCCGTCGGCCAGCAGACCGACGACCGCCTCGTCACCGTAGGGACCCTCCCCGAGTTGCTCCACCTTGCCGTGCGCGATGAGGACCACCTGGTCGGCCGGGCGGCCCGCCTCCACGATCAACTGCCCCGGTGCGTACTCCCGTTGCTCGAACCGCTCGGCCAGCGCGCCGAGCGCGTCGGTGTCCGAGAAGCCGCGCAGCAGCGGGAGTTCGCCCAACTCGGCAGGAACGACCCGGACTTGCGCGCCGGTCTGGACGAACGTCACCCGCCCGTCGCCCCACGTGTACGTCAGGCGGCGGTTGGCGCGATAGGTGCCGCCCGGCACGTTCACCCAGGGCAGCATGCGGGTCAGCCAGCGGGAGCTGATGCCCTGCATCTGGGGTTCGGACTTGGTCGTGGTCGCCAGGGTGCGTGCCGCGGCGGTACCGAGGCTCTGCTGTTCCCGCTCCTCGGCGCCCGCCTCGGGCGCGTTACCGGTGTCGACCGACATGGTGCCTTCTCTCCTGTACACAGGTGACGGAACGCCTGCCTTCCGTCACATTCCGTGCGTACAGCTACCCGGCATCGGCCACGACGAATGACGACTTCGGACGGCGGTCGAGGCACATGCCGCTCGCACGTGCTCCCGCACCACCCCCGATTCCTTCGCCCCCACCCGTTCGGCGGTATCCCGTCCGGGGGGCCTCAGAGGGTCTTGCCGGGATTGAGGATGCCCCGGGGATCGAACGCCTCCTTCAGCCGCCGCTGCAACGCGTGCGCGGTGGGCCCGAGTTCGTCCGCCACCCACTGCCGCTTCAGTACTCCCACGCCGTGCTCGCCGGTCAGCGTCCCGCCGAGCCGCAGTGCCAGCGCGAAGATCTCACCGGCCGCCTCCCAGGCCGCGTCCGGCAGCCGGTCCAGGGCGGGATCGACCACGATGATCGGATGGAGGTTGCCGTCCGCCGCATGGGCGATCGTGTAGACCGGCACGGCATGACGGGCCGAGATCGCACGGATCTCGCGGACCGCCTCCGCCAGCCGGGAGCGCGGCACCGCGATGTCCTCGATCAGCGGCCGGCCCAGCTGCTCCAGCGCGGGGAGGGCGAGCCGGCGTGCCGCGGGCAGAGCCTCCGACT
>NZ_JAWOAI010000935.1:0-2161 GCF_033194735.1 Streptomyces sp. W16 | reverse complement strand
GTGACCGCCGCTGTCACCCCGCGCCCGCCCGCGCCCGCGGTTCTTCCGCCGCGCGGCACGCCCTTCGCGTTCGCCGCCGCCCTCGTCGTCTTCTCCACGCGGGTCGCCATGCGCGTCGCTGTGCGGATCGCCATACGCGTCGCCGTGCGCGTCCCGCTCCTCCCCCGACGCACCGTCCGTTTGCGAACGCACGTCAACTCCGGGCGCGTAGGCGCGAGTCGACTCAACTGACGGCTCGACTGACGACGCGACCGGAGCTTCGGCTGATGCGCCGCACCCAGGGCACGCGAGGGCGCCGTTCAGGTGCCGGCCGCAGGGGTGGCAGTAGTCCATGACGCCGGAAGACTAAGTTCCCCACAGGTAACGTTCATAGTCGCGGCTGTGAAAATTGTGCAAGGAACCGCGCGCCTGACCGAAACGTCGGTCGAAACCCTTGCCGAACCGTTACTTGTTCGACCCATTGACACCCCAGCCCCGCCGTCCTTACTGTCTGCCCAGCATTTCGAACGTGAGCCGAAATTTCGAACAGCACCGAAGAGCACAGGGGGCAGCTGCCGTGCGCATCACGGGAATCAGTACGCACGTGGTCGGGACGCCATGGCGCAATCTGACGTACGTCCAAGTGCACACCGACGAGGGCGTCACCGGCGTCGGCGAGACCCGGATGCTGGGCCACACCGACGCGCTGATCGGTTACCTGCGCGAGGCCGAGGCAAACCACATTCTCGGTTCCGATCCGTTCGCGGTGGAAGACCTCGTACGCCGGATGAAGTACGGCGACTACGGGCGCGCGGGTGAAATCGTCATGTCCGGCATCGCCGTCATCGAGATGGCGTGCTGGGACATCAAGGGCAAGGCCCTCGGTGTGCCGGTGTGGCAGCTGCTCGGCGGCAAGGTCACCGACAAGGTGAAGGCGTACGCCAACGGCTGGTACACCACCGAGCGGACCCCGGAGGCCTATCACAAGGCCGCCCAGGGGGTCGTGGAGCGCGGCTACAAGGCGCTGAAGATCGACCCCTTCGGCACCGGGCACTTCGAACTCGACCACGCGCAGACCCTGTACGCGGTCTCCCTCATCGAGGCCGTGCGGGACGCCATCGGCCCGGACGCCGAGCTGATGCTGGAGATGCACGGCCGCTTCTCGCCGTCCACCGCCGTACGGCTCGCGCACGAGCTCGCGCCGTTCAAGCCCGCGTGGCTGGAGGAGCCGGTTCCGCCGGAGAACCTGAAGGCGCTGGAGAAGGTCGCCGCCAAGGTGGACATCCCGGTCGCCACGGGTGAGCGCATTCACGACCGCATCGAGTTCCGCGAGCTGTTCGAGAGCCAGGCCGTCGACATCATCCAGCCCGACGTCGGTCACATCGGCGGCATCTGGGAGACGCGCAAGCTCGCCGCGACCGCCGAGGCGCACTACGTCCTCGTCGCGCCGCACAACGTCGGCGGACCGGTACTGACCGCCGCCTCGCTCCAAGTCGGCTTCTCCTCCCCGAACTTCAAGATCCTGGAGCACTTCAACGACTTCGCGGACGCGGAGATCAAGAAGGTCGTGAAGGGCGCCCCGGAAGTCATCGACGGCTACTTCCACCTCTCCGACGCGCCCGGTCTCGGCGTCGAGCTGGACACCGACGCGGCGGCCGAATTCCCGCAGCAGCAGGCGCGGTTCGACCTCTGGGCGGACGGCTGGGAGCAGCGCAAGCCGAAGGGCGCGAAGTGAGCACGGCGGTCGTCATCGAGGCACCGGGCGAGCACCGGCTGGCCTCGCACGAGCCCCGGCAGCCGGACGCGGGCGAGGCGCTGGTGCGCGTCCACGCGGTCGGCATCTGCGGCAGCGACCGCGAGGTGTACCAGGGCAACAGGCCCGAGGGCTACGTCCGTTACCCCCTCACCCCGGGCCACGAGTGGTCCGGCACGGTGGAGGCGGTCGGCACCGGGGTGCCGTCAAGTCTCGTCGGCCGCAAGGTCGTTGGCGAGGGCTTCCGCAACTGCCAGGTCTGCGACCGCTGCCATGCGGGCGAGACAACGTTGTGCACGGCGGGCTACGAGGAGACCGGCTTCACCCAGCCCGGGGCGATGGCCACCACTCTCACCCTTCCCGCCCGCCTCCTCCATGTCCTCCCGGACGAGGCCGACTTGACGGCGGCGGCGCTGCTGGAGCCGGCGG
>NZ_JAWOAI010000934.1:0-2162 GCF_033194735.1 Streptomyces sp. W16 | reverse complement strand
CGGGGCGAGGGCGAGGGCGGCGAGCCGGACCGTGAGGTCGGGACGCCGGCCGGAATCGTCGGTGAGCGCAGCGACCGTCGCGCGCATCGCTTCCACGGCCGCCTCCGGGTCGTCCCGCAAGCCGCCCGCGTCGGTCAGTACGATGCCCGACACCATCGAGGCCATCCAGTCGAACGGCCCCTTCAGCAAGGCGCGTGCCCGGTCGGCGGCCTTCAAGTCGCCGCGCGCCAGCGCCACATACAGCGCGGGTCCCATGGTGAAGCCGCCCATCCGTGGCAACACCTTCGCGTCGCTCGTGGCGACCGTCTCGCACTCGTCCCAGCGTCCGAGTGTGTACAGCACCAGGAGTTGGAGATAGCGCATCTCCAGCGGGTACGGCGAGGACAGCAGCCCGGCGCGACGGGCCCGGTCCAGCCCCTCGGTGAGCCAGGGCAGGGACTCCTCCAGGTGCCCGGACTCGAAGTTGCCGATGGCCAGATGGAACAGGGCGCGCATCTCCACGGGCGCGTGCCCGGCCTGCCGGGCCAGCTCGCGTGCCTGGGCGAGCCGCTCGCGGCCCTCCTTGGTGCGCCGGCCGCCTCCTTCGAGAGTGGCCAGCGAGATCAGCAGATCGGCCCGGGCGTCGACCAGTTGGAGCTCCTCGGCGGTGCGCAGGGCCTGGCGGGCGACCCGCAGCGCGATCTCGTCCTCACCGACCTGACGTGCCGTCAGCACATGGGTGGCCGCCGCCCACACCCAGGTCCGCGAGGGCGGTTCGGCGGGGATCATCGCGAGGGCCTCGCTGCTGTAGGCGAACGCGGCGGTGAGACTGTCGACGCCCATGAGATTGCCGGCCAGGGTGTAGCGGACCCGGGCGGCCAGCTCGGAGTCGGTGTCCTGGCCGATCCCGGCGAGCGCGGACCGGGTGAGGGACACCGCGCGGTGCGCGTCCCCGGCGTGCGCCGCCGCAGCCGAGGCGCGCAGGGTGAGGGTCACGCTGTCGGTGCCCTCGCCGGAGGGCCGGGCCGCCGGATCGACCGACCTCCACAGATCGAGGGCGGTTTCGAGATGCCGTAGCTCCTCGGCGGGCGCGCCCACCCGCTGGGCGTGGTCGGCGGCCTCCAGGGAGGCGGCCAGCGCCTCGGCCAGGTCGTGGCTCTCGCGGTAGTGGTGGGCGCGCTCGGCCGCGCTCTCGGCAAGGTGGCCGCGTCCGGCGAGGAGGCGGGCGAACGAGCCGTGCAGCCGGGAGCGCTCGCCGGGGAGCAGATCCGCGTACACCGCCTCGCGGGCCAGGGCGTGCCGGAAGGAGTACGTGTCGCCGTGCCCGGGGACGAGGAGCTGTCGCTCGACCGCTTCCCGCAGTGCCGATTCCAGCTCGTCCTCGGGGAGTTGGATCGCCTCACGCAGCAGGTCGTACTCGACCCGGCGGCCCGCGACGGCGGCGGTGCGCAGCACCTGCTGGGCGGTGTCGGAGAGTTGCTCGAAGCGGATCAGCAGGACGTCGGCCAGACCGCTCGGCACCCCGCCCGCCTCCATGTCGGTGGCCGCGAGCAACTCCTCGGCGTAGAAGGCGTTTCCCTCGGCGCGCTCGACGATCCGGCGGACGGTGCCGTCCGGCAACGGACCCGTGCGCAGTGCCCGGACCAGCCGGGCGACCTCCGCGTCCCCCATGGGCCGCAGCTCCAGACGCTCCACGGCGGGCAGCCGTACCAGCTCGGCCAGCAGGGGCCGTAGGGGATGGCGGCGGTGGAGGTCGTCCGCGCGGTACGACGCGAAGACCGCGAGGCGGTGGGTGGGCGCCCCGCCGGCCGGGCGCTGGAGGATGCCCCGGCTGAGCAGGAAGCGGAGCAGGTCGCGGGAGGACTGGTCGGCCCAGTGCAGGTCCTCCAGGACCAGGAGCAGGGGAGCGATGTCCGAGAGGTCGGCCAGGAGTCCGGCGATGCCCTCGAAGAGGCGCAGCCGGCCGCCCGCGTCCCGAGCCGCGTCCGTGCCGGCGCCGAGCAGCCGGTCGACCGCCGGATGCGCGGCCAGGGCGGCGGCGAAGCGCTCGTCGTCGGCGAGTGCTCCGAGGATCTCGGTGAACGGCAGATAGGGCAGACCCACGTCACCGAGGTCGACGCAGTGCCCGGTCAGGACGGTCATGCCGGCGTCAGCCGCCCGCGCCGCCACCTCGTCCAGGACCC
>NZ_JAWOAI010000933.1:0-2162 GCF_033194735.1 Streptomyces sp. W16 | reverse complement strand
CGCCGCCAGGAACGGCAGCATCCGTACGACGGTGTCGGCGTCCCGCCCGCTCAGCGAGCCGACCTGCCAGAACCGGAACTGGTCCAGGGTGGCCGAGCTGGAGGTCAGGACGACGGTCGTACCACCGGCGGTCATCGCGGCCAACGCCGTACCGGCCAGGGCGAGTTTCACCGGGGACGCCCCGCCCCGGCCGCGCGCGGCGATGCCGTAGACCAGACAGGCGGCGAGGACGGCACCGGCGAAGGCGTACCAGACGTAGCCCTCGAAACCGCTCGCGAGGCCGGTCGCGATGGCGAGGACGACACCGGCCGCCGCGCCCTGGCTCAGGCCGAGGATGCCCGGATCGGCGAGCGGGTTGCGGGTGACGGCCTGGAGTGCCGCGCCCGCCACACCGAGCGCCGCGCCCGCCGTCAGCCCGATCTCGGTGCGGGGCAGCCGCAGCGACCGTACGACCAGGGCGTCCGGTGAACTCCCGCCGTACAGCAGGGCGTTGAGCACCGCGGACGGGGGGACCGGGCGGGTGCCGACGGCGAGGCTGAGCAGCACGGCGGCGGCCACCGCGAGGGTGGCCGCCGGCCAGGCGAGGCGTTTGAGGCTCACTTCTCTTCCGCTGCCCGTCTCTCTGCTTGTCTCTACTTGCTGATGTCCTCGGCGAGTTGGAGGACGACGAGGCGGGCGGCCGTCGGACCCGCGTTGAGGTACCACGGGTCGTCGTCGACCTTCACCGCGTGCCCGGCCTTGACCGCCTTCATCGACTTCCACAGCGGCCCGGCCAGCACGCTCGCCGCGTCGGTCCTGCCCGCGTCGCCCTGCACCGAGTAGAAGATCCAGTCACCGTCGGCCGAGTCGATGCTCTCCGCGCCGATGTCCTGCGAAATCGCCGTGAACTGCTGCGACTTGGGCCGGTCGAGCCCCATGTCGACGGCGAGGGAACCGGTGAAAGACGAGACACCGAACATCCGGGTCCGGCCCGGCGTGAACCGCAGCATCGACACGGAGGTCTTCGACAGCGCCTCCCCCTTCTCGTGCGCGTCCTCCACGATCCCGTCGAGCAGCTGCTGCGCCTGCTGCCCCTTGCCGATCGCGTCGCCGACGAGCAGCAGATCGCGCTTCCAGTTGATGCCGTTGCCCGCCGTGATGACGGTCGGCGCGATCTTCGACAGCTTGGGGTAGAGGTCGCCGAGCGAGTCGTTGGCGAGGATCAGATCGGGCTTCGCGGCGGCCAGCGTCTCCAGGTTGGGCGCCTGGCGGGTGCCCGCGTCCGTCATCGCGGCGAGCTTCGACTTGTCCGTCGGGAAGGCGTCCGCGAGGTAGTCGGGGACGAGCCCGGCGTTGTCGGCGCGGGTGGTGGCCGTCGGGACGGTGCCGAGGGAGAGCAGGTCGTCGAGCTGGCCGGTGCTCAGCACGGCGATCTTTGTGGGCCTCGCCTTGATCGTCGTCTTGCCCTCGAAGTGCGTGACGGTACGGGGGAAGGTCCCGTCGGTGTCGGTGTCCGCGCCCATGCCGGTCGCGAGGGTGCTCGGTGCGGCGGACGGCCCCTCCGAGGCGCCGATCACCTTGTTCTGCGAGCCCTCGCCCGTCTTCTCGGCATCGTTGTCGGCGGAGGAGGACGAGCACCCGGCCAGCAACCCCCCGACGACGGTCACGGCGGCCACCGCCGTGACAGCCTTCCTCTTGAACGCGCGCACTGTCACTGTCTCTCCGATCAAAACTGGCCAGGTAAGGCTTACCTTAACTTGCCGTCGGAGTGGATCGGGCGGGGGGTTCGACGCGCTCAGTGGGTTCTGTGGGCGCGGTGGGTTCCGTGGGCTCAGCGCGCGAGAAACGACTCGCCGGCTCCATAGGACCGTACGAGGACACCACCTTCGTCCCCGGCGGGCCGCACCGAGTGCGCGCGCCCCAGTCCGGAGACGTGCGCGCGGCCGTCCGCCGCCACCTCGACCAGCGTGTTCTCGTCGACGGCGACGCCGTGCGGGAGCCGGTGGCGGGTGACGGCGGCGATCAGCCGAGGCAGCGGCCCCCACTGCGCCGCGTGCGCGTCCACGGAGAAGGACACGAGCCCGAGACCCGGCCGTACGGCGATCTCGTCGAGGTCCTCCGCCGTGTCCTCCGGGCACACGGCGACGCCGTCGAGCAGCCAGCCCCCGACGACGGCCGACGGC
>NZ_JAWOAI010000932.1:0-2163 GCF_033194735.1 Streptomyces sp. W16 | reverse complement strand
GCTCAGCTCACCGATGTCCGCGGCGGCCTGTCCCGCCCGCGTCCTGGCGTTCGCGCCGCGCTGCGTGGCGTCGCGGACCGCCGCGTCGGCCTGGGCGAATTCCGTGTGGAGCGCGGCGAGTTGGGCTTCCTTCCGCTTGGCGAGGAAACCGCTCGGCCGTCCCATTTCGCTGATCTTGAGGCGCAGTTGCGCCGCCGCGGCCTCCGCCCTCAATCCGTCCTGCCCGGCAGCCGCATCTGCCGCCGCAGCATGTGAGTGAGACGTACGCGCCGCTGAGAGCTGCTCCTCCAGAGTCCGTACTTCGTCGTGCAGGGCGATGCGGGCACGTACTTCCTTGAGGGCCTCCGTCGCCCGGGTGAGAGCCTCGTCCAGCTGGGCGGAGACCCGGGCGGTGATCCGCTCGGTGTCGACGTACTCGCCGTATCGCTCACGTAGAGAGGGGACTTCGATGTCGCCGGCGCGTTGCACCAGCCCCTCCGAGAAGCCTTCCTGCGTGGCCAGGAGATCGCAGATGCGCTCCAGTGCCTGGTCGACCGCGACCTTCGTCGGCGCGACGAAAAGGATGTTGAGCCCCTGGCGGAAGTTTCCTTCGACGATGTGCCCGACGACATCCGTCTTGCCCGTACCGGGCGGCCCCCACAGGAACAGAATCTGGCTCGCCAGCGCCTGCTCGACGGCGACCCTTTGGCGTGAATTCAGCTTCAGGGTCTGCCAGTTCGCGATCCAGTGACCGGGATTCGTATCGCGCGCGCTGACCGGGTTGCCCTGGCCTACGATCCAGCCGGCGCTCTCCGCGCGTATGAGGCTGTCGGCCTCACCCACCGATTCGAGACGCTCGGCGACGACGACCAGTCCGGCCGAATCGTCCTTGCGGACTTGGGCGTTGCGGACGGTCTGCCCCAGACTCTCGGCGGTGACCAACCGCACGTTTCCGTCGGGCATGAGCGACGCCTCCGCCGCTGCCCAAGGCCCGCGCGCATGCGAGGCCCGGACGAGCACGGGCATGCCGTCCAGGGAGTCGTGCCATTTCCTGCACACGAAGAGATACTCGAAGCGACCCGCCACCGATGACACGAGACGGCCGCCGGAAAGCGCGACCTTCTGAGCGTCACCGCCCTCGCTCCGGCGTTCCGTCAAGATCTCCGCCCGAACGGCTTTGATCAGTTCCCCCACCGGATACGGCTTCGTGGTCTCCGCCATGCGCACGCTCCCCCGATCCCTTCCGCACGTGACCCGCGATCGATTCATCGACCAACCAGGTGACTCTACGTGAGGTGCGTTTGGACGCGAGCGCCTTTTGGCCAGGTCACCGCGGTTGATCCACATCGAACGGCGAGAGAGGCCTCTGTGACAAAAGCGAGCATGATCATCGCCGGGGTGAGCGAAGGTCTGGTGCCTCGCAGCGCCGTAATCGAGATGCAGCGAACCGAACCGCTCCGCTTTCGTCGCGAACTTCAGCGTGCCCGCTCTCTTCTCCTCGTCGCCGGTCAGCCCGTCGCCGCCACCCCGAAGTCCGCCCCCGAGATACCCCCCAGCGCCTCCGTGATCCGCAGCAACGGCTCGCGCAGCGCGGTCAGTTCGGAGCGCATCGCCTCGGCCTGCGGCCAGGCGGACTCGTGGTCGAGGGGGGCGGTGTCTGCCGGGCAGCGGGCCTCGTAGGCGGCGAGGCGGGGATGCCAGGCAGCGGTGAAGGGGCGGATGGTGTCGTTGATGAAGGCGTAGGCGAGGCTCTGGACCGTCGGTGCGCCGGAGCCGCGTTCGAGGCCGATGCTGTACGTGTGCAGCGTCCCGCGCGTGAAGTCGATCAGTGACTTCAGGGACGTCAGCGCCTCGCGCAGGCTGCCCGTGCCCGGTGCCAGTTCCTGTACCCCGATCCGGGTGACCAGCTCGACCTGGATATCGAAGGCGGCCATCCGCTCCGACTCGCTGGGTGCTGCCATGGGTGTCTCCCTCCGGCTGCCGGGGAAGGTCAGCGTAGCCGGGTCGCGACGGACACACAGGGTGCGCAGGGCGGCGTGCCGCAGGGACTCGGTGCGGGCGGGGGCCGGGTCGTGGTGGTGCCAGGCGTGCAGGGTGACCGGGTGGAGCCGCCAGCCGCCGTCGGCAACCGGTGCCAGCAGGCTGCGCACGCGCAGCTCGGCGACACCGTTCGCGGCCCGAGAG
>NZ_JAWOAI010000931.1:0-2177 GCF_033194735.1 Streptomyces sp. W16 | reverse complement strand
GGACGCGGGCTCGCCGTAGTGCTCCTCGCCGTACGCGCGCAGCTCGGCGGCGAAGCCGAGGATGTGCTCGACGACCGCGTCCGGTCCGTGCTCGCGGCCGGTCGCCCGGCGGGCCCGGTGGAGCAGCTCGCCCTCCGCCCCCACTAGGGCGGCTTTCATCCCGGTGCCGCCCACGTCGAGGGCGATGACATGTCTCACGGGGGACAGTGTGGCCCGTCTACCCGCGAGAGGTCTAGTCCACTTACGTGGTGTAGACCTTATGGGTTCGCAGAGCGAACGTCACGACAGCAAAGGTTGGGGATTCGGCAGTGCAGCGGCGCAGGACAGGAATGATCGCGGCGATGTCCGTACTGGGCATGACGGCGGTCCTCGGCGGCTGCGGCCTCGGCGGGGACTCCGGTGATGTCACCCTGAGACTCGTCGCCGCCGACTACGGCGACTCCGCGTCCAACAGCTCGCGGAAGTACTGGGACGCGCTCGTCAAGGCGTACGAGGCCAAGCACCCCGGTGTGAAGGTCGACGTCGGCGTGTACTCGTGGAACGAGGTCGACGCCAAGGTCAGGGCGATGGTCGACGCGGGGAAGGCCCCGGACATGGCGCAGATCGGCGCGTACGCCGACTACGCCGACGAGGGCAGGCTGTACTCCACCGCCGACCTGCTCTCCATCCCCGTGGAGGCCGACTTCCTGGAGCCGCTCGCGGACGCGGGGGAGGTCGACCACATCCAGTACGGCATTCCGTTCGCCGCGTCTACGCGCGTCCTCTTCTACAACAAGACCCTCTTCGCCGAGGCCGGCCTGACCCCGCCCAAGGACTGGAGCGAACTGGCCGCCGACGCCGAGGCGTTGAAGGAGCGGGGCGTGAAGTACCCGTTCGCGCTGCCGCTCGGCTCCGAGGAGGCGCAGGCAGAGACCATGCAGTGGCTGCTCGGCGGGGGCGGCGGCTACACCGACGACCTCGGCAGCACCTACACCCTCGACTCCACGGAGAACATCTCCACCTTCACCTGGCTGCGCGACAGCCTCGTCGGCAAGGGCCTGACCGGGCCCGTCGCACCCGCCGAGCTGAACCGCGCGGACGCGTTCGCCGCCTTCGCGAACGGTGACGTAGGCATGCTCAACGGACACCCGACCCTCATCCAGCAGGCGGCCAAGAAGGGCGTCAAGTTCGGCACGGTCGCGCTGCCGGGGCGCACCGGCAAGGCCAAGACCACGATGGGCGTCGCCGACTGGATGACCGCCTTCAAGCAGAACGGCCACCGCGACCAGATCGGCGACTTCCTCGACTACGTCTACAGCGAGAAGAACGTCCTCGCCTTCTCCCGCGAGTACGACCTGCTGCCCGTGACCAACTCCGCGTCCAAGGTGATGGAGGCGTCGAAGCAGGACCAGGCCCTCCGGCCGTTCCTGGAGGAACTCCCGCTGTCGACGCTCTACCCGGTCGGCAACACCTCCTGGTCCACGGTCAGCGCCGACATCAAGAAGCGCATAGGGCAGGCGGTCGCGGCGAAGGGCAGCCCGGGCGCGGTGCTGGGGCAGCTGCAGGCGGCGGCTTCGCTGGCGGAGAGCGGCAAGTAGCGTCGAGCGACGGCAGGCAGCGGCCGGGGCCGTTGTCAGTGGCGGGGGTTACGGTGCAGGGCATGGACAAGGACGGGCCCTCGCGGCTTCCCGCGCTGCACCGGAGGGAACAGGACATCCTCGCGCTGGAGCGCCGCGGCTTCCCGGGCCCCGGCGCGAAGGAGCGCGCGATACGCGAGGAACTGGGCCTGGCTCCCGTGCGCTACTACCAGCTGCTCAACGCCCTGCTGGACGACGAGCGGGCGCTGGCCCACGACCCGGTCACGGTGAACAGGTTGCGACGGGTGCGGGAGACACGTCGGTCGGAAAGGTGAGGGTCCCGCCGGTCGTACGGCGGCGAGCGAGGGTGGGACCGGCCCCACCCGGATAGGGTCGTTGACATGGGCAGCCCTCAGGACTCCACCGATCCCCTGCACGCACTGCCGACCCCCGTCACCCGCGCCGGTCGCGAAGGCCTGGAGGCGATCCTCGCGAAACCCGCCGCCGCGGTGATCGGGCTCGACTTCGACGGCACGCTTGCACCGATCGTCGCGGACCCCGAGCAGGCCCGTGCGCACCCGGGCGCGGTGCCCGCGCTGGCCGCCCTCGCCCCGAAGGTCG
>NZ_JAWOAI010000930.1:0-2182 GCF_033194735.1 Streptomyces sp. W16 | reverse complement strand
GGAGAAGCTCGCTGGTTATCTGCGGAGTCCGGAGTCCCTGATCCACACATTATTGACCATTTCTCGGGGCGCGGCCCAGAGAGGAACCGTGGCCGAGGAAGGGGCAGCCCGCATCTTCGGTTCCTTGTTGCGGGTGCTCGCCGCCGAGGACCACAACCGCGATCTGTTCCACCGGCTCGCCCGGCGGACCCTGCTGCGCCACCCCGCCGACACGACCGCCCCGACACCGCTCGGAGCCGCCGAGCACGAACTGCTCATGCTCGTCTTCGCGGCCCGCACCGGCGCCAAGGCCGACGAACCGGTGATGGCCTATCCGGTGGCCGGAGGCGGCGCGCTCGTGGCGACCGCCGAACCGGACGACGCCCGCGCCCTGTCCGCCCTGCGGGACGAGGAGTTGACCGACCCGCTCCTCACCGGGGTGTGGACCTCCGCGGCCCGCCTCCAGGAACACCGCCTGGGACATGGGGCGTTGCGCCCGGAACACGTCCGCGTCGCACCGGGCGGCGAGAGCAGGCTCGCCGCGTTCGCGCGCGGCCGGCTCAACGCCCCGCCCGAGGTACTCGGCAGCGACCTCACGGAGCTGCTGGCCACGACCGCGATCCGGGTCGGGCCGCAGCGTGCCACCGCGTGCGCACTGGCGGGCCTGGGACCGGAACTGCTCGCGACCGCGCTGCCGTACCTGCAGCCGCTCGCGCTCATCGGGCCCGCGCGGAGTGCGGTCGCCCGCTACGACCAGGCCCGCGCACAGTCGGCCGGGGAGAAGGCCGGGCGGCGGACGCTGCGGGCCGGCGGGCGGCCCAGTCTGCTGCGTGATCTCGCCGCCGAGGTCTCAACAGCCAGTGGCGCCAAGGAAGTTCCGCTCGCACGTCTGGCGCGCTTCACGTGGAAGAGCGTCCTGGGGCTGGCCGGCGCGTTTCTCGTACTCCACCTCGTGCTGCCGCAGTTGGCCAACGCGCCCGCGGCCGTCGACGCGCTGCGGGACGCCAACTGGTGGTGGGTGCTGGCGGTGTTGCCGATCACCTTCCTCTCGCAGGGGTTCTCGACCTTCCTGCAACAGGGCACCATCCCGGAGCGGCTGCCGTTCGGCCCCACCTATCAGGTGCAGTTCGCCAGTTCGTTCCTCAACCGGATCACCCCGAGCAACGTGGGCGGCATGGCGCTCAACCTGCGCTACCTCCAGAAGACGGGGATCGAGACCGGAGCCGCCACCGCCTCCGTGGGGCTGCAGAGCCTGGCCGGCGCGCTCTCCAACACCGTGGTCGCCGCCGTCTTCCTCACCGCGGCGGGACGAGGCCGAGCCGGAGTGCACCCGGACCTGTCCGCAGGCCGCCCGCTGCTGTGGGCCGTCGCCCTCGCGCTCGCCGCCGGCGGACTGCTCGCCTTCACCCCGCCCGGCCGTCGCTTCCTGGGCGACAAGGTGTGGCCGTTCCTGCGCGCCGCCGGTTCGACCGTCGCCGGGATCGCGACCGAACCGGCCAAGGTCGTCGTGGGTAGTGTCGGCGCACTGGGCCTGCCGCTCATCCAGGTCGTCGGCCTCGCCATGAGCCTGCACGCACTGGGCGCCGACCTCCCCTTCGTCCAGGTCGGCGCGGCCTACATGGCGGCCCGGCTGATCGCCAACGCGGCTCCCGTGCCCGGCGGGCTTGGGGCGCTGGAGGCCGGACTCATCGCCGGACTGACGACGCTCGGTGTGCCGGCCGGGGCGGCTACCTCGGCCGTGCTCGTCTACCGGCTGCTCACGTTCTGGCTGAACGTCCCGCTGGGCGCCCTGGCCCTGAACGTCGTGCAGCGGCGCGGCTACGTGTGACGGCTTCGCCCGCCGTACGGTGGACGTACGGCAGGGTGCCGCCGCCGTACAGTTCCGGGCGCGGTCGGATGACTCAAGCCCCGCCGCCGGGAAACCCCTACGATCCCGCTGATGAAGACATGAGGTGTCCTGGACGGCTGGAGGGCACATGCACGAATCCGAACTCCTCGGCCGTGACCCGCAGTTGAGGACCCTGCACGAACTGCTGGGCAGGCTGCCCGACGCGGGCGGTGCCATGGTGCTGCAGGGCGGTCCGGGGGTCGGCAAGTCCGCGCTGCTGCGGGCCGTGGCGGAACGGGCCCGGGCGGCGGGATGGCGGCTGCTGGAGGTGACCGGAGGCGCCGACGACACGCCCTTCAGCGGTCTGCGCGCCCT
>NZ_JAWOAI010000929.1:0-2186 GCF_033194735.1 Streptomyces sp. W16 | reverse complement strand
GGCCCGCCCACAGATCCTCGACCAGGTGCCCGACCGGTACGACCCGGCGCCGGGCCACGAGCAGCCGGGCCAGCACCGCCCGGTGTCGAGGCCCCCTCAGGGCGATCACGTCCCCGGCGCCGTCCCAGGCCGTCACCGGCCCCAGCACCCCGAACGCGACCTCCATCACCGACCACCCTTTCCGGGGTATCGCCCCAGGTCACGGTAGCGCGCTCACCCGTTGCTCATCGGCGCACGGCAGGCTCGAAGACAGCACTGACAGCACTGACGCACGGACGAGAGCAGGGCGCACCATGCCACCGACCATCCCCGGCTTCACCTACCACCGCGTTCCCGTCGCGGACGACGTGTCCCTGAACGTGGCCGTCTCCGGTTCGGGCAGTCCGCTCGTGCTGCTGCACGGCTTCCCGCAGACCCACCTCATGTGGCGCCATGTCGCCGCCGACCTCGCGGCCGACCACACCGTCATCTGCCCCGACCTGCGCGGCTACGGCGCGAGCGACAAGCCCGCCGACACCGACACCGACACCGACGGCTCCGAATACGCCAAGCGCACCATGGCCAACGACATCGTGACCCTCGCCCACGCCCTGGGACACGACCGCTTCGCACTCGCCGGCCACGACCGCGGCGCCCTCGTCGCCTTCCGCGCCGGACTCGACCACCCCGACGAGATCACGCACCTGGCCTGTCTCGACGTACTCCCCACACTCGACATGTGGGACGTGCTGCACGGTGTCACGGCCGCCGTCGGCTTCCACCTCTACCTGATGGCCCAACCCCCGGGCCTGCCGGAGGAGTTGATCTCCGCCGCGCCCGACGCCTTCTTCGGTCACTTCCTCGACATCTGGACCAACGACCCACAGGCGATCCCCGCCCGCATCCGCTCCGCCTACCTGGACGCCTGCCGTGCCGCGGTCCCCTCGATCGTCGCCGACTACCGCGCCTCCGCCGGCGTCGACCTCGCCCACGACCGAGCCGACCGGGACGCCGGCCGCCAGCTGCGGATGCCGGTCGCCGTGCTCCAGCAGGACTGGGGCGCGGCCCTCGGGTTCGACGCGGCGGCCCTGTGGCGCGCCTGGGCGCCGGACCTGCGGCACTCCACCGTGACCTGCGGCCACTTCATGGCGGAGGAGGCGCCCGCAGACGTGGCCAAGGCACTCCGGGACCTGCTCGCCCGCTGACCGCGTTCCTCCCCGCCGACCCGCGCAGTACCGTCAGGACAGTCCCCACGGCAGGGGGTCCCCGATGCCCGCGCTCGACACGCTCGCCGCACGTCTCACCATCCATCTCGACGCGGCCGTGCTCTGGCACCACAGGCCGGCCTACGCCGAACTCGTCCACCGCGCCCACCGCGAGGGCCTTGCCGGGGCGAGCGTTTTCCACGGCGTCACGGGGTTCGGCGCGGGCGACCCCGAGGCCCGGCATCCCGGCAGGGTCCCGCACCTCGGCGATCACGGGCCCTGCATGGTGATCATCGTGGACGAGGAGCGGCGGCTGCGTTCCTTTCTGCCGTGCGTGGCCGACGTGTTGGGGGAGACCGCGGCCGTCGCCACCCTGGACCGGGTGCGGATCCATGTGCCGGACAGACCCGGTTGAACCCCGCCACTCCAGCAGGAACAGAGCGAACATGCGTGCGTACGGCCCTCCACCCGCCTACGCTCAGGCCGTGCTGCGCATCATCGACGCCCGAACCGGCGACTCCACCGAAGCCGCCCCCGCCCGCCGTGGCCTGACCAGGGTCGAGGCGCACGCGTCGGGCCTCGATCCCACGGCACTACGTGTCCTCCTCGTCGCCGACCTCCTCGTGCGCTCCCTCGAACTCGGCGGCACACCCGTGTGGGCCCTGCTCACCGGCGACCGCGAGCAGGCCGAACTCCGTGCCGCCGCCGGTGCGTTGGGCATCCGCCCGTTCGAGGACGGCGGAGACCTCGGCTCCGGACTCGGCGAGGCCCAGGTCCTCCACGTGGCGGCCGAGGGCACCGCGACCGCCGGGGGAGTCCTGGTCGCCGTAGCGCCGGTCGAATCCCCTACAGCCGCTGCCCCGGACCTCTCCGACCCGGGTGCCTTCCGGCTCGCCCTGCTCTCGCACGGCCGGGACCTGCCGGTGCGGCTCGACGCGGACGGTCTGGACGAGGCGCGGCGGACCCTGGCGCACTGGCGCGGGTCGGTCGCCGACTGGGCGC
>NZ_JAWOAI010000928.1:0-2189 GCF_033194735.1 Streptomyces sp. W16 | reverse complement strand
GACGCGCCCGCCACCGCCGGGCCGCCGCTGACCCGGCCGCTCACCACCGGGCCCGCCGCGCCGCAGCAACTGCACCGCGGGATGACGCTGATCGCCACGATCAGCCTGTTCATCGGCACCCGTGACGCCTGGACGAGGGCGATGACGTCCCGTCCGCCCGTCGCCGGGATCATCTCCGTCTGCTACGCCGGGATCCTGGTCGCCGGAGTCCTGGCCCTCACCACCCGCACCCGGCGCGCCCTGACCAGGGTCGACGCGGGCGTCCTGCTGCTCGCCGTCGCGCTGGTGCTGTGCGGCTACTGGCTCAACCACGCCGGCACCGACGAGGGCGTGCTCACCGCGCAGGCCGCGAACCAGATCCTGCACGGCCACCCCGTCTACGGTCAGCCCTGGCCGTGGCTCTTCGACTCCTCGTCCGTCGGTATCACCAAGACGATGTCGGGCGGCGCCGACTACACCTACGGCTACCCGCCCCTGACCGCGCTGCTCGCCGCGCCCGTCCACGCTGTGATCCACTCGACGGCCGCCGCCACCCTCGTCACCACCGGCGCGCTCCTCGCGGGCGCCGTCCTGCTGTGGCTGCTGCTCCCGGCCCCCTGGCGGTCCGGCGCCACCGCGGTGTGCCTCGGCTTCGGCTTCCTGCCCGGCTACGCCTACTCGGGCTACCCGGCCGTCCTCGCCCTGGTGCTCCTCGTCCCGGTGGTGGTCAGGTGGCCCGAGACCGGAGCCGGCGGCCGGCTCGGACTGCCCGGAGTGCTCCAGGCCCTCTGCCTCGGCGCGGCCTGCGCGACCCAGCAACTCGCCTGGTTCCTCACGCCGTTCCTCCTCGTCGGCCTCTACGCCGTCCGCCGCGGCGACCTCGGCCCTGGGCCGTGTCCGCAAAGTCCCGCCTGCCCCGCGACGCCCAGCATGCACTCTCGCCGCACCGGACGAAAGCCCACGTACAACCAGTACGAGGACTTCCGCCCGGCACGCCGAGAGCACGCACCGGACGCCGTGGGACCCGCCCTTCGGGCGGACGACGGGACTTTGCGGACACGACCCCGGCTCGCCCTCGGCGTGGTCGCCCGCTACACCGGCACCGCCGCACTGACCTGGGCCGCGATCAACGCCTACTTCGCCGTCCAGGACTTCCCCAGCTGGCTGCACGGACTGCTGCTCCCGATCACCCAGAAGGCGATCCTGCACGGCCAGGGCCTGATGGGGATCTCGTACTACTTCACCGCCGGCAGCAGGCACCTCGACTACTACTCCTACGGCAGTCTCCTGCTCCTGTTCGGCCTGCTCGCCGCCACCCTGCTCTTCGTGCGGCGGCTCGGCCCGGCGATCACCGTGCTGCCCTGGCTGAGCTTCTACCTCGCCACCCGGTCCCAGGACGGCTACTTCCTGATGATGACCCCGCTATGGCTCGCCGCTGCCGCCACCGTCCCGGCCGCCGCGCTCGCCTCGGCCTGGCAGCCCCGCATCCCGCACCTGACCGCACGCCCGGCGCGGGCCGTGCTCGCCGCGGGGCTCCTCGCGCCCGCCGTCGTGTGTGTGACGATCGCCGCGGCCAGTCCGCCGCCGCTGCGCATGAACGTCACGGCGGACATCGTGGAGCGCTCCGGGCACCGTGACATCACCCGGCTCGTCGCCCGGGTCGTCAACACGACCGCCACCCGGCTCACCCCCCACTTCGCCAGCCGCCTCGGGCAGGGCGCCTCCGACTGGTGGACCGCCTCCGGCGGCCCGCAGTCCCTGGCCCCGCACGCCTCCGCGACCTACGTCGTGAAGCCGCCCGGCGGTGTCCGGCGGGTGCCGGGCGGCTCGCATCCGCGTTTTTATCTCATCGCCGTCACCGGTACGCCGATGACCATCACCACCGCCCGCATTCCGACCAGTTGACCGACCTTGACGCAAAATGAAAGTCCGTAAATGAGAAAGCCGCTACAACGTTCTCATCTGAGATTGTTATATTGCGCAACCACGCAAGCGAGTCGGGAATCCCGTCTCGTCCGACCCGACATGGCCGCGCGCCCCTGGCCGCAGCACCGACGGCCTGAACGGCCCGACCGTTTTGTGGGAGTGCCAGATGACCGACCTCGGGGACGGCCCCGTGGGACACGCCACGCGCAGCCGCACACGAGGGGTGCCCAGACCGCGGGCGGGTGAGGCCGACGAGCCGCTGCCCACCGGCGGCCGGGCCGCCT
>NZ_JAWOAI010000927.1:0-2200 GCF_033194735.1 Streptomyces sp. W16 | reverse complement strand
GCCGGGGACCGACCGGAGGCCCACGGGGGTTGAAGGCTTCCGGCCGGGCCGGGCGGTGGGGCGGACGGCACGGACCAGGGGGGAAGCGGCCGTGCCGACCGCGGGGGTGCGGACTCTGGGGCGGTGAAGTGCCCCTGCTGGAAAGGGAAGTCCGGGAACGCGGCTCCTGCCACGTGCCGGATCCGGCGCCACGGATCCGGCAAACAAGGGAGAGTTGTAGACCTGAGTGTCCGTCAACGTCAAGACATGCAAGTCAAGTTGGTGCGTTGATCGGTGTGCGGTCACAGGCTCCGCGAGATCACGGACAGGCCTTGCGGCACAGGTGGCACATCATCAACACTCTTTTTCCACAACTCCCTTGACCCTCGAATGTAACCCCCGGTAACTTCCTCGACGGCTACTGCTGCGTAACCTGAAAGCCCTTGCACCCGCCGGGAGTTGTGAGGATGGCCGCGCCGCACTCGCTGTCCGCGCCAGGACAACGCGCCACATTGGATACCGACTCGCGTTGACTAGAGCAGCACATGGGAGCAGACATGGCTTCACCCTCGGACGCCAACTCGTCCGCAGGCAACACCCCCGAGAACCCGGAAAGCGGTTCCGCACCTGAGACCGCCGAGGTTCCCGAAAGACGCGGTCAGGTCCGCCTGCGCCGCGCCGCGGTGATGGCGGTGCCGGCCACCCTCGCCTTCGCGGCCCTCGGGATACTCACCGCCCAGGGCGCCCTGGGGGTGCAGTTCTCCATCTCGGGCATGCCGTTCACGGTCACCGCCAAGTCGCTCGACGGCACCGGCTTCGAGCAGTTCGGCGGCCTCGACAACATGATCCCGAACAGCCCGAACGAGGGCGACACGGGCGGCCAGGTGCTCGTCATGACCTCCGCCATCAAGAACGCCACGCTCGACAGCCTGTGCCAGAGCGTCGACCTGGGCGGGATCAACCTGCTGATCAAGGCGGGCAGCGGCTCGACGAAGGTGACGGCGACCGATCTGACGACCGACTCGACCGAGCTGTCGGGTGACGCGTCCTTCGGCAACATCGAGATCGGCAACGACGCCAGCACGCTCACCAAGGCGGGTGTCCATGGCAACAAGGGCGTCTTCAGCCAGCAGTCCGACACCGTGCACATCGACAACCTGCGGCAGACCAACTACGCCACCACGGCGGGTGTGTTCAAGCTGCCGGGCCTCAAGCTCAGCTTCAGCGACTCGGGTTGCTGATGTCCGACAACCTGTCACGGCAGGGGACGCGGCCCGCCTTCCGGAGTTGGCGGGCCCGTCGTCCGTTCTGGGGCGGGCTGCTGCTCGCCCTGGGCGGGGCGGAGATCCTCCTCACGGAGAAGGTGTCGCTGAAGGTCGCGATGCACTTCGGGATGCAGGGCGTCACCGGCTACCTGCTCCCCGTGCTGATGCTGCTCTGCGGACTGCTGATCCTCTTCAGCCCGAGCCAGCGGCTGTTCTACTCGATCGTCGGGATCCTCTGCACCCTGGGCAGCTGGCTCACCTCGAACCTCGGCGGCTTCTTCGTCGGGCTGCTGCTGGGCATCGCGGGCAGCTGCATGACGTTCGGCTGGCTGCCGGACCAGGAGCCGCGGTCGGAGCGCAGGCGTCGTAAGCGCGAGGCGAAGACGGCCACGAAAACGGCCACAAAAACGGAACTCCAGCAACAGGCCTGACCCGAACAGCGTCATACCCCGGCGACCGCAACCGCCGGGGCCAGGGCCTGTCCGGCCGTCAGTTCGCGGGCGGCTCGGTGGAATTGGAGGTGGCCGCCGGGGACTCGGTCGAGGTGTGCACGGTGGTCGGTTCCGCGGGGACCGACTCCGCCACGTTGCTCTCCTCCTTCATCGCCTTCGCCTCGCTCTTGAGGATGCGCATGGACTTGCCCAGTCCGCGCGCGGCCTCGGGGAGCTTCTTCGAGCCGAACAGCAGGATGACCATGATCGCCACGACCAGCAGGTGCCATGGTTCCAGTCCGTTGCGGAGCATGATCCCGCCCTTTCGTCCCTGACAACAGTTGCTATGTTGCGCAACTGTACAACCCACGAGTGGATCGCAGACCCCTCAGGGCCAGGGCGTACAGACCGAGCACGGCCGCGAGAAGCAGGTAGTAGGGAAGCGCGAGGCCCGTCATGCCGAGCGCCGCGCCGAGCGGGCTCGGCGGCAGCAGCAGTCCCACGGCGGCCAGTACGGCCGCGGCC
>NZ_JAWOAI010000926.1:0-2204 GCF_033194735.1 Streptomyces sp. W16 | reverse complement strand
CACCGCACCGGCCAGGCTCGCGAGCCCCGACTCCAGCGCCGCGATCCGCCGCACCTGCCAGGGCGCCGCCCCCGCCAGCCGCAACGCGGCCAGCCGCCGGTCCCGGTGCACCGCCCCGATCCGCGCACACTGCCCGAGAAACCCGAGCACCGGAATCAACAGCAGCCCCAGCGCGAGACTCACGTTCTGCCGGTCACTGGACGAACTGAACAGCCCGGACCCGAAGGACACGGCGTAGAACCCGTCCAACGACAGCAGCGCTACGACGGCCAGTCCGATCCCCGTCGTCAGCGCGGCCCCGACCGCCGTGAGCCCGACCCGCCACCACTCCCGCCGGTCCGAACCCCGGGTCAGCAGCCAGGCCAGCCGCAGATCCGCGAGCAGCGTGCTCATACCGCCACCCCCGCCGTCGCCACGGTCCCGTCCGTCAGCCGGATCTCGCGGTCCGCGTACGCCGCGACCTGCGCGTCATGGGTGATCAGCAGGACCGCCGTACCGGACTCGCGGGCCGTGGTGACCAGGGCCGTCATCACCTGCTCGCTCGCCAGGGAGTCCAGCGCGCCCGTCGGCTCGTCCGCGAAGACGACCCTCGGGGAGGTGACCAACGCCCGGGCGAGCGCGACCCGTTGGGACTGGCCGCCGCTCATCTCGCCCGGCCGCAGCTCGCCCTGCCCGCGCACCCCGAACCGCTCCAGCCACTCACCGGCCCGTTCCTGCGCTTCGGCGCGGGTGGCCCCGGCCAGCAGCAGGGGCAGTGCCACGTTGTCGACGGCCGTCAGTTCGGGTATCAGCTGCCCGAACTGGAAGACCACCCCGAACTCGGTGCGCCGCAGCTCACTGAGCCGCTTCTCCGGCAGCGTGTCCAGCCGCTCCCCGGCATACGTCACCGTCCCCTCGTCGGGCCGGACGATCCCGGCCAGGCAGTGCAGCAGGGTGCTCTTGCCGCTGCCGCTGGTCCCCGTGACGGCGAGGATCTCGCCGGCGGCCAGGTCGACCGAGGCGCCGTCCAGCGCCCGGGTCCTGCCGTGCGCCTTGGCGAGATCCCGGGCCGCGAGCAGCGGCGCCGCCGTACCCCCGTTGTCGCTCATGCTGTGTCGACCTCCGCAGTCAGAGTGGTCAGCCGGGCCGCCGTCGTCGCCATCCAACGGAGGTCCGCGTCAAGGTGGTTGAGGGCGTAGTCCGCCGAGAGCACGGTCGCCAGGTCGGCGCCCTTGGCGGTCTTGAGCGCCGTGAGTTCGCGCATCCGCTCCATGTGGGCGGCGCGTTGGGCCCGGAGATACGCCTTCGGGTCGCCGCCGGACAGGATCGAGACGACGACCTTGGCGAAGATCTCGTTCGTCACGAAGGGCGCGGGCGGCGCGATCTCCCCCGCCCAGTGCGCGAGTTCACGCGAACCGTCCGCCGTCGAGCGGTACGCCGTCCGCTCCGGGCCGCCGTCCGAACCGGTGCCGTCGACCTCCGCGAGACCGTCCCGGACCAGGCGTTGCAGGGTCGTGTAGACCTGCCCGTAGGCCAGTGGGCGGGCCTGTGGGAAGCGTTCGTCGTGGCGTCGCTTGAGGTCGTAGCCGTGGCTCGGTCCTCCCGCGAGCAGGCCCAGCAGGATGTGGCGGGTGCTCATGGCGATCAGTATGCACTGGATACATGTACTGAGTGAATAGTGATCAGCGGGAAAGTTGGGGGGTGTGCGGTACGGGAGTGGCCACGGTGCCGCCCGTACCCCAACCTGGAGGTCTGCCGTCGCGCCCACTGGGTAGGGCTGCGGTAACCAGCCCGTCGCCCGATCCGACAAGGAGGCCACCGTGGCCGCATCGGCATCACTTCCGCTCCCGGCCCGCTCCAAACGCACCGCGGAGCCGTCCGCCCACCTCGAACCCGACCTGTTCCACGTCGACTCCGAGGGCGCCTGGGCCGAGACCCCGCTCACCAGCGAACCCCCGCTGACCGACGCCGAGCCCCTCACCAGTGAGCCCCCACTCGCCGACACGGCCCCGCTCACCAGCGAGTCCGCCGTGTTCGCCGATCCGGACTCGACGAGGCCCTAGATGACAGCACCACGGCCGGTCGACGCTCTCGGCGAGGAGCTGTCGCGGCTCGCCGAACTGCACGGCGTCGCCACCGCCTACAGCCCCTCCCCGGACCACGCGGTCCCGGCCGCGCCCGACGCGGTCGTCGCCGTACTGGCCGCCCTCGGCGTCGACGCGAGC
>NZ_JAWOAI010000925.1:0-2205 GCF_033194735.1 Streptomyces sp. W16 | reverse complement strand
AGGGGCCCGTGCTCGACATCCGGGATCTCGGCCGCAGCGGCGGCGGCCCGCTGACCGGGCGCGCCGCGCACCGGCTCGGCCTCGAAGCGGACATCTACCCGGTGAAGTCCGACCGCCGGCAGGGACCGACGAACTGGCGGCACCCCTCCTACTCGCGGGCGTTCACGCAGGAACTCGTCGACCTGCTGCGGCACAACGGCGTGCTGCCGGTCCACGCGATCTTCTTCAACGACCCGGAGATACGCGGCGTACTGCCCCTGAAGAACCACGACAACCATCTGCACGTGAGCTTCGCGCCAACGTCCTCGCCACCGCCGTCCTCACCGGCACCGTCGTCCGCCGCCCGCAGGAGCTCCGGCCCGACCCTGGAGGTCGCGGCGACCCCTCGGCTCGGTGTGCTGAGCGCCCAGGGCAAGGAGCCCTACCGGTTCACCGAAGAGGACGCCGAGTGGACCGCGCGGTTCGTCATCGGGGAGTCCGGCGGCCGGGACGACGCCGACAGCCATGCGGTCATCTGGGCGATGTTCAACCGGTACGCGCTGCTCACCCGCCCCTACTACCGGACGTTCAACGCCTTTCTGCGGGCCTACTCGACCCCGTTGCAACCGGTCCTCAAGAGCTGGGGGGCCAGCAAACGGAACATGGACCGCGCCGACTTCGTCCGGACGGGCGGCACCTTCGGACCGCCCGCCCCGCCCGGCATCCCGCGCGGTCAGCGCCGCGCCTATCTGGACCTCCAGCGCCGGCCCTGGGCCCAACTGCCGTCCGCCGCGAGGTCGGTGGCCGTGCGGGCGCTCGGCGGGGCGATCGCGAACCCGATCGGCAACGCCACCGAGTTCGGTTCCACGTACGTCTACTTCCACGACGCGAACCGCAGGTATCCGAACCCCGACGAGTGGCGGCGCTTCACCGAGCAGTACGCCGCCAGGATGGGATGGCGGTGGATCGGCCCCGTGCCGGGCCTGAACCAGAACTCGAACACGTTCTTCGTCCAGCGCAGGCTCGCCGCACTGCCCGTCCCGGCGGTGCGCGTCCTGGCGGGATGAGCAGCGGGCCCCGGCCGGCCGGACCGCTCAACGGCACACGCGTTGAACCGTCATGACAGGGCGACCACCATGGCCCTGGGAACACCGACGAAACTACGGGGGTAGACGTCGACATGCCGGTGAACACACTGCCGTACCACGCGCACCGACCGGCCGAGGCCGGTGAACCGTCGTTCCACGGCCGGGGGCCGCAGCTCAGAGCGATGGAGAACAGGCTGCGCGAGGCCCGCGCCGGGGCCTCGCGTCTGATGGTCGTCGAGGGTCCGCCCGGCATCGGGAAGACCGCCCTGATCCGCCGCTTCCTGCGCACGGCGGACCGGGTGTGCGTGCTGGAGGCCAGCGGCGCCGAGAACGAGACGGCACTGGCCTACGGCGTACTCACCCAGCTCCTCAGTCAGACCTCGGTGGACGAGGACGCACCGGGGCCGCGGGACGAGCCCGGCGTGGTCGGCGCGCGGCTGCTCGCCCTCGTCGACCGGATCCCCGCGGACACCGTCGTCGTGCTGGTCATCGACGACGCCCACTGGGCGGACGCCCTGTCACTGGACGCCCTCACCTTCGTCCTGCGCCGCCTGCTGTCCGAGCCGGTCCTCACCGTGCTGGCCGTGCACGGACCGGCCGATGCCCAACTCCCCAATGGGCTGCGGAGGTTACTGGCGGACGACGAGACCCTTCGGCTCGCTCTCGACGGCCTGACCGCCGAGCAGACCGGCGCACTCTGCGGCCGGCTGCTGCCCACGGGCCTGCCGCCGCACGCCGTCGGCAGACTGCACGCCCTCACCCGGGGCAATCCGCTGCACCTGCGCGCCCTGCTCCGCGAGGTGGCGCCGGAGGTCCTGGCCTCTTCCGACTCCCCGCTGCCCGCGCCCCGTTCGTACCAGTCCCTGGTCCGGGACCGCCTCGCACACTGTGACGCTCCGGCCCGGGATCTCGTGGCCGCGGCCAGTGTGCTCGGGCTTCGCGCGCCGCTGCACCGGGTGGCGCAGCTGGCCGGTCTGGAGAACCCGCTGCCCGCCGTCGAACAGGCCGTGGGGCAAGGGCTGTTGGAAGAGTGTCCGGCGGGCGGCCCGCCCGAACTGGCCTTCCCGCACCCGCTAGTGCAGGCCGCCGTCTACCACCAGTTGGGGCCGGCCCGGCGCACCGCACTGCCCACCCGGGG
>NZ_JAWOAI010000924.1:0-2208 GCF_033194735.1 Streptomyces sp. W16 | reverse complement strand
GGTGCAGATCGCCCGCGCCCGCGGCGCCGAGGTCTTCGCCACCGCCTCGGCCGCCGACGCCCAGACCGTCCGCCGGCTCGGCGCCACCGCGATCGACTACGCCACCACCGAGGTGGAGGAGTACGTCGCCGCCCACACCGGCGGCGAAGGCTTCGACATCGTCTTCGACACCGTCGGCGGCACTGTCCTGGACAACTCCTTCGCCGCGGTGCGCCATTACACCGGCCACGTCCTGAGCGCCCTGGGCTGGGGCAGCCACAGCCTGGCCCCGCTCTCCTTCCGCGGCGCCACCTACTCCGGGGTCTTCACCCTGCTGCCCATGCTCACCGGCAACGGCCGCGAGCACCACGGCGAGATCCTGCGCGAAGCCGCCACCCTGGCCGACGCGGGCCTGCTCAAGCCACTGCTGGACCCCCGCCGCTACACCCTGGACACGGTCGCCCAAGCCCACGCGGCCGTCGAGGACGGCTCGGCCCACGCCAAGATCGTCGTCGACATCGAGGCCTGACCCGACGGCAGGGAGCCCGGTGGCGCGACCAGCGTGCGACCGGGCTCTTCGGCTGTTCAGCTGCCGCTACGGTCGTCCCGCTCGTCCTGCTCCTCCTGCTCGCCCAGGGCGGTGAGCGCGTCGCGCAGGCCGGCGCGCGCGGTGACGCCGAGCTTGGGGAACACGTTGTACAGGTGCCCGCTGACGGTGCGCGCGGACAGGTGCAGCCGTTCCCCGATCGCCTTGTTCGTCAGTCCCGACGCCGCGAGCGTGGCGATCTGCAGCTCCTGCGGGGTGAGTTGGACCTGGCTCACGTCGGCCGGTCGGCGCGACAGGCCGGTGGCCCTCATCTCGTTCCTGGCGCGCTCGGCCCACGGCGCGGACCGCAGCCGGTCGAACAACGCCAGTGCGGCGACCAGTCGTACACGCGACTCGACGGTGGCCCGCTCCCGGCGCAGGTGCTCGCCGTACGCCAGCAGCACCCGCGCACGCTCGAAGGGCCACAGCTCCTCGGGCGCCGTCACAAGGGCCCGCTCGAAGTGGGCGCTCGCCGCCTCCCCCTCGGACACCAGCCCCTGGGCCCCCGCCACTAGCAGCGCCCAGCGGGAGGAGATCTTCGCTATGCCCATGCGCAGCATCGCGTCGACGAACCCCCGGGCCTGTTCGGTACGGCCGGTCCGTACGGTCGCCTCGACCAGGTCGTAGGCCACGAACAGCTGCAACTGCTGGGCGGTGCCGCCTTCCACGCCGCGCGGGCTGATCCTGACCGCCTCGGCGTACGCGGTCTCGTAGTCGCCGCGGCCGATGGCGGCGAGTGTCCGCACCCGGTACACGTGCTGCGGCACGATGAAGGCCTGGCGCGGGAGCGACCAGGACAGCATCCACTCCAACGGCTCCTCCGCCACGTCCTGTTGGCCCAGTGCGGCGGCGGCCAGGGCCTTGCTGTACTTCAGGTACCAGACGAACTCCAGGTACCCGTAGGCCTCGACGAGTTCCAGGCCCTCCTCGGCGAAGCGCATGGTGTCGTCCCAGCGCCCGGCCAGGTAGCTCTCCCCGCACAACAGCATCAGCGCGTTGGTGACCGAGGCGACGGCGCCCGCCTGCCTGCCTTCGCGCCACACCCGCAGGAGTGGTTCGCGCAGGTCGGCGAGGCGGTCCACGTCGTTGGCGACGTAGGCGACGCGGATGATCTGCCCGGGGTCGCGTTCGGTGGCCAGGGCGGCGATCTGCCGGTCGAGGGTGGCCAGTGCCTCGGGCGAGGCGGTGGCGGGGTTGGTGGCGATCTCGGAGCGGATCAGCACGGACTCCGGCAGCAGGTCGCGGTAGCGGTCCACCAGTTCGCGGTAGGAGTCCCACATCTCCTTGCGCCCGTTGAGGGCGACGGTCAGCGACAGGATCCAGATCGCCGAGTTGACCTCGTCGGCGGTGGGCTCGACATCCGGGGCCCGCAGCGCGGCGCTGATCACCCGGTACGCGGAGATGACGTCCCCGTCGGAGTACAGCAACAGTGAGGCAGCCGCGGAGGCGGCGGCCAGCGAGCCCCCGCCCGCGTTCGCCCGCCGGGCATCGCTCAGCAGGCTCGACACCGACCGCAGGTCGCCCATGACCTCGGCGGCGAAGTACGCGGTCGCCGCCAGCCGCTGGGAGCGCTGCTGGAGGTCCGGGCTCAGGTCCGCCGAGCGCGTCATCGCCGCCACCGCGGCCGTCGGGTCGCCGCGCTT
>NZ_JAWOAI010000923.1:0-2222 GCF_033194735.1 Streptomyces sp. W16 | reverse complement strand
CCCGAGGGCGGCGCCGAGCCCGGCGAGGGCGGCTCCGGCGAGCGGGATCACCGCCGCCAGGATCCAGATGTTCCCCATCGGCAGCCCGAACAGCACACACCCGAAGACGGCGGTGAGCACGGTTCCGGGCACGGTGAAGGAGGCGTACGCCCCCGCGGCGCCCAGGACCACGGCGGCGGGCGGCACCGGCAGGGTGGCGTAGTGGTCGAGCCCGCCGCTGCCGCGCAGCTGGCCGAAGTACTGAGCGAGGAGGTTCAGCCCGACGTAGGCGACGACCAGCACGGACGAGCCCGCGACGACGAACCGGGCGTCGTGGCTCCCGCCGTCGACGACCCCGCGCATCATGATCAGGATGCCGACCGACTGGAAGGTCGCCACGAACAGCAGCGGGATCCGCGCGACCCGCGCCCGGGACAGCTGCGCCCGGTACACGGCGGCCAGCGAGGGCCACAGCCGCGCCTTCGGCCCCAGCTCGGCAGCGCCTGCCCCGGCGGCCTCCGGCACGGCCAGCGGGCCACTCGGCAGAACATCGGCGGATACGACACTCACGTCGCGCTGCTCCTCTCGACGCCGGCAGTCGCCCTGTCCCATACGGATACGACGGCCCGTGTACTCATGCCTTCACCAGCCCCTGTCCGTTGCCGCCCAGCGTCAGATACACGTCCTCCAGGCTGGGCGTGGCCAGGGTGAAGTCGTCCAGGGCGGCGAAGGCGGCCCCGCCGGTCACCGTGGCGACGGCCACCCGGGCCTCCTCGGGGGCGAGCCTGAGCGTCCAGCGGCGGCCGGACTCGACGGCCCGGTCGCGCAGCGCGGCGACCTCCGGGACGTCCAGCGGCGGTTTCTCCCGCCAGACCAGCTCGACCCGTACCTCTCCGGCGACCTGTTCCTTGAGCCCGGCGGGGCTGTCGCAGGCGATGACCCTGCCCTGGTCGAGGACGGCGACCCGGTCGAGGACGGTCTCGGCCTCGATGACGTTGTGGGTGACGAGCAGCACGGTGGACCCGCGCTCGGCCCGGCGCCGGTCGACGGCGGACCACACGGCCCGGCGTGCCACCGGATCCATCCCGGTGGTCGGCTCGTCGAGGACCAGGAGCGGGCGCTTCCCGACCAGCGCGGCGGCCACACACGCCAGCCGCCGCTGCCCGCCGGACAGCTTCTTGAGGGGCCGTCCGGCAATGGCCGTAAGCCCCAACTCGTCCAGTACGGCGTCCCGTTCGGCCCGTGCGTCGCGCAGGTCCAGGCCGCGCAGCCGGGCGGTGGTCTCGGCGGCCAGCGACACGGTGAGTTCGTCGAGCGCGGAGGACTCCTGGCCGAGGTAGGCGAGGATGCGTGCGGCCCGCTCGGGGTGGCGCACGATGTCGTGCCCGAGGATCTCGACGCTGCCGGCGTCGGGCCGCATGAGCCCGGTGAGCTGGCGTACGAGGGTGGACTTGCCGGCGCCGTTCGGTCCGAGGAGCCCGAAGATCTCGCCCCGGCGGATGTCGAGGGTGACGTCGTCGGTGGCCCGTACCTCGGGGGTGCCCGGCGCACCGCGTCGGCCGCGCACCGCCGGATAGGTCTTGCTGAGTCCGCGCACCGCGCACACGACATCCCCACCGTGTCGAAGTGCCTGTCCCGCGCGCGTACTCACAAGGGACGAGACTACGGGGTCTGCGGCCCTCGCCCGTTCGCGGGTCGGTCGAGAACCGCAAATACCCCGGTAAAGAGCGTCAATCCCCCGCGGGGGCGTGCTCGGCCGCCGTCCGTACGTCGATCTCGCGCCAGAACCCGGCCCGGATCGCGTACCGGTCGTGCTCGTCGATCTGGTCGTCCTTGTGGGCGAGGAGTCCGAAGCGGGCCGCGTAGCGGAGCAGTTCGCCGTCGATGCGGTGCGGGACTCGGGGGTACATTCCGGAGAGTTTCTGCAGGTGGGCGCCCTGGTCGCCGAGCCGGCCCATCCACCGGCGGGCGAACACCTGTCCCACCTCGAAGGGGTCGCCGCCGACCGTGGTGATGTCCTCCTCCCGGTCGGCCCAGCGCTGCTCGGCGGTGGTCAGCTGTGCCAGCGTCGGCATCGAGGCGACCTCGGGCGGCTCGGTGGCGCCGCCCGGCCGGTCGACCCACCCTTTGTCGGAGGACCAGCGCAGGGTCGCGCTCGCGGGCTGCTGCGCGGGCGCGGCGGCACCCGGGGCCTTCAGGCTCGCCAGGTCCTTCGGGGTGGGCACGCCCTTGGCCGCGGGCAC
>NZ_JAWOAI010000922.1:0-2224 GCF_033194735.1 Streptomyces sp. W16 | reverse complement strand
CAGGTCGAGGTGTTCTTCGCGGGCGGCGTCCACGACGCCCGCTCGGCGGCGATGGTGGCCGCCCTCGCCGCCCCGCTCACCGCACGCGGTGCGGCCGTCGGCGTGCTGATGGGCACCGCCTATCTGTTCACCGAGGAGGCCGTGTCGTGCGGGGCGGTCCAGCCGCTCTTCCAGGAGCAGGTGATCGGCGCCACGCGGACCGCCCTCCTGGAGACCGCGCCCGGCCACGCCACCCGCTGTGTGCCGAGCCCCTTCAGCGACAACTACCTCGACTTCGAAGCCCAGTTGCGTGAGCAGGGCGTGCCCGACCGGCAGATCTGGGAGCGGCTGGAGCGGCTCAACGTCGGCCGGCTGCGCATCGCCAGCAAGGGTGTGGAGCGCGACGCCGCCGGAGCGCTGGCCGCCGTGGACGGACAACGCCAGCTCGCCGAGGGGATGTTCATGGCCGGCGAGGTCGCCGTGCTGCGTTCGGCGACCACCACCGTGGACGCCCTGCACCGCTCGGTGACCGAGGAGGCCGCCGACTTCCTGGCCGACAGCGCGCGAACCACCCGTGCCCTCCTAGGAATTGAGGAGCAGGCCGAGCCGGAACCGCCCGCCCCGCTGGACATCGCTGTCATCGGCATGGCCTGCATGTTCCCGCAGGCCCCCGACCTGCCCACGTTCTGGGCGAACATCCTCGGCGGACGCGACGCGGTGACCGAGGTCCCGGTCGACCGCTGGGACCCCGCCGTGCACTACGCGGACGACAAGAGCGGCGCCACCCCGTCGAAGTGGGGCGGCTTCCTGCCCCGCATCCCCTTCGACCCGCTGCGCTACGGCATCCCGCCGACCTCCCTCGGCAGCATCGAACCGGTCCAGCTGCTGGCCCTCGAAGCCGCCCGGCGCTCCCTGGAGGACGCCGGATACGGCGACCGGGGGCGGCGGTTCGACCGTGCGCGCACCTCCGTGGTGTTCGGCGCGGAGGCGGGCAGCGACCTGTCCAACGCGACCACGCTGCGCGCCGTACTGCCCTCCTACTACGGGAAGATCCCGCAGGGCATCGAGGAGCAACTCCCCACCCTCACCGAGGACTCCTTCCCCGGCATGCTCTCGAACGTCATCTCGGGCCGGATCGCCAACCGGCTCGACCTCGGCGGGGCCAACTTCACGGTCGACGCGGCCTGCGCGTCCTCGTTGGCCGCCGTCGACGTCGCCTGCAAGGAACTCGTGGGCGGCACCAGCGACATCGTGCTGTGCGGGGGCGCCGACCTCCACAACGGCATCAACGACTACGTCCTCTTCGCCTCCGTGCACGCCCTGTCCCCGACCGGCCGCTCCCGCGCCTTCGACGACTCGGCGGACGGCATCGCGCTCGGCGAGGGCGTCGCCTGCGTGGTCCTCAAGCGGCTCGCGGACGCGGAGCGGGACGGCGACCGGATCTACGGCGTCATCAAGGGAGTCGGCAGTTCCAGCGACGGCCGCTCACTGGGTCTGACGGCACCCCGGCCGGAGGGTCAGCGGGCCGCGCTGGAGCGGGCGTACCGCAACGCGGGTGTCTCCCCCGCCGCGGTCGGTCTGGTCGAGGCGCACGGCACCGGGACGGTCGTCGGCGACCGGACCGAACTCTCCATCCTCAGCGAGGTGTTCACCGAGTCCGGGGCGGAGACGGGCAGTTGCGCGCTCGGCTCGGTCAAGTCGCAGATCGGGCACACGAAGTGCGCCGCCGGACTGGCCGGTCTCATCAAGACCGTGCTGTCCCTCTACACCGGGGTCAAGCCGCCCACCCTGCACATGAAGCATCCCAACTCGGCGTGGAAGGAGGACAGCAGCCCGTTCGTCTTCCACGCCCGGCCACGCCCGTGGGCGGCGCCCGCCGAGGAACGCGTGGCAGGACTCAGCGCGTTCGGCTTCGGCGGCACCAACTTCCATACGGTGATCCAGGCTTACGGCGAGGCGGTTCCGCCCGCGCACGGCCTGGACGCGTGGCCCGCCGAACTGTTCACCTTCCGGGGAGCGGACCGGGCCGCGGCGCGCCGGGGCATCGAGGAGACCCTGAAGCTCGCCGAGTCGGGTTCCTGGAAGCTGCGCGACCTCGCCCTCAGCGCGTCCCGCCGCTCGGACGCCCGGCACGAGCCGGTGCGGGTGGCCGTCGTGGCCACGGATGTCGAGGGGCTGGTCGGGCAGTTGGGGCGGGCGCTGGCCGGTGAGCACGATCCGGCCGGGGGCATCCACCTCGCGGAGG
>NZ_JAWOAI010000921.1:0-2228 GCF_033194735.1 Streptomyces sp. W16 | reverse complement strand
CGGCCGACCAGGTCCTCGGCATGCTCGCCGTGCTCAGGACCGGCGCCGCCTTCTGCCAGCTCGACCCCGGGTACCCCGCTGAGCGCCTGGCCCTCATGGCCGCCCGGACCGGCATGCGGCAGGTCATCGCCCCCGCCGCCCTGCACACCCTGCTGCCGCCCGGTGTCACAGCAGTGGACCCCGGCACCGCCGCGTCGGCCGACCTGCCGGCCGACGACCCGCTGCCGGTCCCGGACCCGGACGACCCCGCGTACATCGTCTACACCTCCGGCTCCAGCGGCACCCCGAAGGCCGTCCAGATCGGCCACGGCGCCCTGGCCACCTACCTGAACTCCCTCGGCACCCTGCTCGACCTCGGTGAGGAGAGCGGCTATCTGCAGACCGCGAGCCTCACCTTCAGCGCGGCCTACCGCCAGGTACTGCTGCCCCTGGCCGTCGGCGGCCGACTGGTGATCGCCCCGACCGAGGCCATCCAGGACCCGGTGAGCCTGTTCGCCCTCGCCCGCGCCGAAGGCGTCACCGTCCTCGACCTCGTCCCCTCCTACTGGCGGACGTGCCTGCCACTGCTGGACGGCGCCGACCCCGAGCGGCTCCCGACGGACGTACGGCTGGTACTCGCCGCCAGCGAACCGCTGCCCCAGTCGGTCGTCGACGGCTGGCGCGCGCTGTTCCCGCACGCCCGGCACATCAACATGTACGGGCAGACCGAGACCGCGGGCATCGTCGCCGCCCATGACATCCCCGCCGCCGAAGCCACCGGGGCGACCGTCCCCGTCGGCCGGCCGCTGCCCGGCCTCCAGGTCCACGTCCTCGACGACGAGCTGAGGCCCGTCGCACCCGGACTGCCCGGCGAGATCCACGTCGGCGGTCCCACCCTCGGCCTCGGCTACCTCGGCGACGACCAAACGACCGCCGACCGCTTCGTGCCCGACCACCTCTCGGGCCGCCCCGCCGCCCGCCTCTACCGCACCGGCGACCTCGCCCGCTGGAAGGACGGCGCCCTGGAACACCTCGGCCGCCGCGACGACCAGGTCAAGATCCGGGGCTTCCGCGTAGAGCCCGAAGAGGTGGTTGCCGCCCTCGACGCCCACCCCGAGGTACGGGAGTCGGCGGTGCTCGCCCTCACCGGCGCCGACGGACACCGGCGGCTGGCCGCCTACGCCGTATCCACCGCGGAACAGCCCGAGCCGGGACTGCACACGGCACTGCGCGCCCATCTGCGCGACCGGCTCCCCGACTACCTCGTGCCCGGCTCGGTGCTCGTGCTGCCCGAACTGCCCCGCACCACCAGCGGCAAGGTCGACCGGCGGGCCCTGGCCGCCCTCGGCACCGACACCCCCGCCACCGGCGGCGGGCGCACCGAGCCCCGCGACGACACGGAGCGGAAACTGCAGGAGATCTGGGGCCGGGTGCTGCGCCGTGACGTCGGCATCGAGGACAACTTCTTCGAGCTCGGCGGCGACTCCATCCAGAGCATCCAGATCGCCTCCCTCGCCGGGCAGCAGGGCCTCGCGGTGACCTCGCAGCAGATCTTCCAGAACCAGACCATCGCCGAACTCGCCCTCGTGGCCACGGAAACCGCCCCGTCCGCGGCCGAGGATCCCGAGGCGACCCGGGGCGAGGTCCCGCTCAGCCCCATCCAGAAGTGGTTCTTCGACCAGGACCAGCCCGACCCGCACCACTGGAACATGTCGGTGCTGCTGCGGGCCAACCACCCCCTCGACCCCGAGCTCATGGGAACGGCACTGCGCGAGGTCTTCGGCCACCACGACGCCCTGCGTCTGCGGTACACCAGGACCGGATCCGGCTGGAACCAGCACTACACCGACGGCCCCGCGGAGGTTCCCTACGACGTCGTCGACGTGACCGGCGCCCCCGACGAGGACACCTACCGCCGTACCGTCGAGGAGCGCTGCGCCTCAGTCCAGGAGAGCCTGGACATCACGGACGGCCCGGTGGCCAGGGCGGTGTACTTCCGCGGCGGCACCCACTCGGACCAACTCCTCATCGTCATGCACCACCTGGTCACCGACGGCATCACCTACCGCGTGCTCCTGGAGGACCTGCGCCAGGCGTGGGAGCGGGTCGGCGCGGGACTGCCCGCCCTGCTGCCGCCGCGGACCGACTCGGTGAAGACCTGGGCCGAACACCTCACCGCCCGCGCCCTCGCGCCCGAGGCCGAACAGCGCCTGGCCCACTGGCTCCAGGCCGTTCCCGCGACCGCCGAG
>NZ_JAWOAI010000920.1:0-2233 GCF_033194735.1 Streptomyces sp. W16 | reverse complement strand
CCGCCACGCGGTCCCCGCGGCGCACCCGCAGCAGCGCCTGCGCGAAGTCCGCCGTCGAGACCCGCGCGCCCAGACGCCGATAGGTGTCGAGCCTGGCCACCAGCTCGTCCGGCTCCAGCAGGCCCGTACTCCAGCTGGGGGTCGACAGCAGGAACGGCAGCGGCTCCGCGCGGATGCGGTACGCCACCTCCCAGATGCGCGCCTCGAAGGCCCCGGACAGCGGGCTGTGTCCGCACACCCGGGACCGGGAGCCGTGCTGGACGGCGTCGTGGAGTGCGGCGGTGCCCACCTTGCCCCGGAGGACAGCCAGCAGGAGGTCGAGGCCGTCGGCCGCGCTGTGGAGGCCCTGGTGCGTCCTGGTGAAGTGGCTGTCCGGACGCCGGATGTGCTCGGAATCGGGGCTGTCCCACCAGCGGCGCGCGAACACCGGCCCCAACGCCTCCACCAGGGCGCCCCGGTCCTGGTAGGTATGACGGACGAGTCCGTCCAACGCGCGCTCGAACGCCGTCACATCGCCTTTGGAGCCGTTGGACGCCAGCAACGCCCCCACTTCCTCGGCGAGTTCGACCGCCGACTCGGCTGCCGGCACGAGGCGGGTCGGCACCGGGGGCGGCGGAAGCACCTCCTCGTGGACGGCCGCCGCCGCTGGTGCCGCTCCCAGCGTCTCCACCGCGCGCGTGCGCAAGGCGGGGATCAACTGGTCGGCCGCCGCGGCGAGTTCGGCCCTCACCTCGGGGGAGTCGACCCTCTTGAGGTGCCGCTCGACCAGTTTCAGCGCCCGCTCCTGCACCTCGGTGTCCGCGTGCCCGAAGGCGAACGCGAGGGCGGGCAGCACCTCGACGGCGGCAGACGCGTCGCGAGCCAGCACCTTTCCCAGCAGCACGAGCTGCGCCCGGACGAGCTTCTTCTCGGACCTGAACAGCACCGCGTCGGACATCTCCGCCAGCCGGCGCGGAGCCAACTCCCCGTCCAGAGCAAGGGAACCGAGCACCGCCTGGGCGTGCGAGGCCACGGTGGGCACCGCGTCCGAGGCCAGGGCCAGCCAGTCGGCGATGTGCTCCCGCTCCTCCTCGCGGGTGAGGGCGAGCGCCTTCAACACACGCAGGAACGCCCGGTGATCGACAGTCGAACCGCCCCGCAGCAGCCGGGCCACACACGCGTCCACCGTCCGCTTCCGGTCCAGGGCGCCCTCGACGGTCAGCCGGGCGATCGCGTCGACCCAGCCGTCCATGTCCTCTGCCGAGGACCACTCCATGGGGCCGGCGACGTCGTTCGTCTCGAAGAGCGCGGCCATCAGCTCCGCGAGGTGAGGATCCCTGCGCAGCCGGTCGAACAGGGTGTCCCCGCGCTGCCACAGCTGACCGGTGTGCGCCACCCAGGCCTGCACATAGGTCTCCGTCGTCGGCACCGGACAACCGGAGAGCCGGACCAGACCGGCCATCAGCTCGTACGACACGCCCGCGGAGGCAGGACGCCCGGCGAGGCGGTGCGTCACATCGGCCAGCCAGGAGGCATCCCGGTCGCCCAGGATGTGGATCAGCAGCGCCGCCGACGACTGCGACCAACGCATGTCGCTGCCGGCGATCCAGTTCGCCGCGGCAGCCGCACCCGTCTCGCAGGCGGCGCCGGCCGCGTGCAGCGCCGGATAGGCACCGCGGGACAGCTGCCCCCACGGCGCCGTCCGCAGCTCCTTGCGGAGGTCCTTCAACTCCGGCAGGAATGCCCGGCGTTCGGCATCCGTCAGCCCGTCGAGCAACCCCACCACCTCGGCGGTCCGCCCCGCCCGCACCGCTGCCATCAGCGCACTCATCGCGCACCCCCGTCGACCCGAACCATGTTCCGCTCCACCGCGGCACCCCGCCGCACCATCCGTACCGCCAGCGCGTGCTTGCACGGCCCGCGCCCGCCCCGGTACTTCGCCCACCACACACAGCTGCAACTCAGCACCCCCGCCTCGTCACGCACCCGGTGCACATGACCGTCCTCCGCCGTCACCGTGCCGATCGCGCCCTCCAGACGCACCGCGCCCGCGGCGACCAGCGCGAGGGCCGAGCGCAGCCGCGGGTTGTGACGCTCCACGCGCTGCGCGTCGTACGGCAGTTCACGGTGGAAGTAGGCCGCCTCCGCCGTGTCGTAACCGACGCGCCCGGAGGTGCCCAGCCGGACCAGCGCGGCGCGGACCCGCTCGGGGGTGAGCCCCGAGGCGGCGGCCAGGTCGGCGACGTCGATGCGG
>NZ_JAWOAI010000919.1:0-2235 GCF_033194735.1 Streptomyces sp. W16 | reverse complement strand
GCCGGGCGACGCGTCGGCGGAGGGCGGGGCGTCCTCGGAGGCGGGGTCGGGGGAGACGGCGGAGCCGCTGGGCGCCACGAAGACCGTGGGCACCGGCACCGGTACGGCGTCCCCGGACGCCTCGGCGTCCCGGAGTGCGTCGCCTTCGGAGACCGCGACGAGCACCAAGGATCCCGACGAGTCACGGACGCCGACATCGGGCGCCGGGGGCAGCACGTCTCCCGCGTCGACGTCGACGACGGATCCGACGACCACCCCGAGCTCGGACCCGTCGTCCTCGGACCCGAGTCCGACACCGTCGCCTTCGGAGACCTGCAAGCAGATCCTGTGGTGGTGTTCCTGAGCCGTTCGGCTCGGGGGTTCCAGGTGGCTTGGGTCGGGGGTCCGGGGGTTCGGGGTGGCTTGGGTCGGAGGTTCAGGGCTGGTTCGGGTCGGGGGTCCGGGGCTGGTTCGGTCAGACCTCCAGCATCCGTCGCAGCAAGCCGCGCAGTGCCAGTCTCTCCTCGTCCGACAGCCCCGCCAGCGGCTCCCGGGCGAACCGCAGTGACTCCCGCAGGCTACGTGCCACCCGGCGCCCCTCGTCCGTAGCCGCCGCCAGCTTCACACGCCGGTCGGCGGGATCGGGGCGGCGCTCCACCAGGCCCCGCGTCTCCAGCCGGTCCACGATCCCGGTGACGTTCGACGGCTCGCACTTCAGCTTCTGCGCCAGCTTGCGCATCGGCAGCGGCTCCAGGGACAGCAGGCTGATGAGCCGCGCCTGGGCGCCGGTGAGCGAGTGGTCGCCCGCCGCGGCCTCGTAGTCCTCGTAGAACCGCGCCACGACATCGCCGATCAGCTCGACGACCTCCAGGGTCACGGGGTCGGCGCGGCGCGTCTTGTCGGAGCGCGTCTTTTCGGGTGTGGACATGCGCTCCAGCGTACCCCGTTACTTGACATCATGAAATATTCAGAGGCATGGTTGTTTCAGGTACTGAAGTATTTGAGGCTCCCCGCACGGAGACACGAAGAAAGGCGCTTGTGATGATCAACCGCGAATGGCACCTGCTCAGCCGCCCGGTCGGCTGGCCGAAGCCCGAGGACTTCGCCCTGGTGGAGACCGAGACCCGGACCCCGGGCGAGGGCCAGGTGCTGGTGCGGAACAAGTACCTGTCCGTCGACCCGTACATGCGCGGCCGGATGAGCGCCGCCAAGTCGTACGTCGCCCCGTTCGAGCTCGGCAAGGTCATGCAGGGCGGCGCGGTCGGCGAGGTCGTCGAGTCGAACGCCGAGGGCGTCTCCGTCGGCGACCACCTCCTGCACTTCGGCGGCTGGCGCGAGTACGCGACCATCGACGCCAAGGGTGCCGTCAAGGTCGACCCCGACCTCGCCCCGCTCTCCACCTACCTCGGCGTCCTCGGCATGACCGGCCTCACCGCCTACGCCGGCCTGCTGCGTACCGCCTCCTTCAAGGAGGGCGACTCGGTCTTCGTCTCCGGCGCCGCCGGTGCCGTGGGCAGCCAGGTCGGGCAGATCGCCAAGCTCAAGGGTGCGTCGCGGGTCATCGGCTCCGCCGGGTCCGACGAGAAGGTCAAGCTGCTGGTTGAGGAGTACGGGTTCGACGCTGCCTTCAACTACAAGAACGGGCCCGTGAGCCAGCAGCTGCGTGAGGCTGCTCCGGATGGTGTCGACGTGTACTTCGACAACGTCGGCGGCGACCACCTTGAGGCTGCCATCGGTTCGCTGAACGAGCGTGGGCGCATTGCCATTTGCGGCATGATCTCGGTCTACAACAGCACCGAGCCCGTGGCCGGTCCGAAGAACCTCGGGCGTCTCATCCAGACCCGGGGGCGTATCGAGGGGTTCCTCGTCGGCGACCACTACGACCTTCAGCCGGAGTTCGTGCAGGAGGTCGGCGGTTGGGTGGCTTCCGGTGAGCTGAAGTACCGGGAGACCGTTGTCGAGGGTATCGAGAACAACCTTGAGGCGTTCCTGGGGCAGCTGCGGGGGGACAACACGGGGAAGATGATCGTCAAGCTTTAGCCACCGGGCCGGTGTTGGGTGGGCGCCGGACAGCCGGCCGGTGTTGGGTAGGCGCCGTCGCGCGCACCTCCTTTGGTTCGGTCGCCTTCGGGGCGCCTGAAGCCGGTGTCGAGAGCCCCACCGTGCTCAGCCCTTCGGGCCTCCGCGCGCTGGGGCTCTCGACACCGGCGCGCCCCTACGGCTCCCTCTCGGCCGGCGCGTGGGGATGGACCGACT
>NZ_JAWOAI010000918.1:0-2243 GCF_033194735.1 Streptomyces sp. W16 | reverse complement strand
CCTGTGGCTGGTCGACCCGGACGGCGGCCCGCCGGTCCAGGTCTCACCCACCGACCGCACGGTGTGGCAGGCGGCCTGGGCGGGACCGTCCGCGATCGTGTGCGTCGTCTCCGACGGCCCGACCGAATCCGACTGGTACGAGGCCGAGTTGACCCTCCTCGACCCGCACACGGGAACCACGCACACTCTGCTGCGCCCCGGCACCCAGATCGGGCTGCCCGCCGCCAACCCCTCCGGCTCGCTGGTCTCCGCCGTCGTAGGAGCGATGAGCGACCGCGGCCTCTACGGCGGTGAGCTGGTCGTCCTGCGCGCGGCGGACGGCGAGTCCGTCGCCGTGGAGACGGCCGGCGTGGACGTGACCTGCGCGCGCTGGGAGAGCGAGGACACCGTTGTGTTCGCGGGCCTCCGCGGCCTGGACACGGTGATCGGCAGGTTCTCCGTGGCCTCGGCACGGAGCGAGGTTCTGTGGGAGTCTGAGGGCACCTGCGGCGGGCTGCGTCCCGAGGTCGCCGTCGGCGGCGGTGTCGTCGCCTGCACCACGCACAGCCGCCGCGAGGCCCCGGCACTGGGCGTCCTCGCACCGGACGGGACCGTACACCCCGGGCTCTCCTGCGCCCGGCCGCGCACAGCCGTACCGGAGGAGCCGGCGGAGCGGCTGACCTGGACCGCCCCGGACGGGCAGCAGATCCAGGGGCTCCTGGTCACCCCGCCCACTCCGGGGCCGCACCCGCTGGTCGTGAACATCCACGGAGGCCCGGTGTGGGCGTGGCGCGACGAGTGGGCGCCACGGCAACCGCTCGTGTCCCTGCTGGTCGGCCAGGGGTACGCGGTGCTGTCGCCGAACATGCGCGGCAGCCTGGGACGCGGCCAGAAGTTCGTGACCGCAGGGCTCCACGACATGGGCGGGGCCGACGCAGGCGACCTGCTGGCCGGCGTCGACGCGCTGGTGGCCGCCGGACGGGTCGACGCACGACGGGTCGCGGTCACGGGCAACAGCTACGGTGGCTTCATGTCCGCGTGGCTGATCGCCCACTCCGACCGGTTCGCCGCCGCCGTGGCCCGCTCGCCGGTCACCGACTGGGTCAGCCAGCACCACACGAGCAACATCCCCGGCTTCGACCGGATGTGCCTGGCCGGCGACCCGCTCGACCCGGCCTCGGACTACCGCACCCGCAGCCCCCTCTACCGCGCCCAGCATGTGCGGACCCCGGTGCTGCTGATGGCGGGCGCCCACGATCTCGCGACCCCGCCGGAACAGGCGGCCATGTTCCACCGCGCGCTGCGCGACCACGACCGCGACAGCACACTGGTGATCTACCCGGACGAAGGACACGGCGTCCGCGCCCACCCCTCCGTCGTCGACCAGGCCGCCCGTCTGCTGGAGTTCCTCGACCGCCACCTGGACACGGCGGGGGAGGCCTGATGGCCACGGACGAGCAGAACCAGCCCGCCGCTCACCGGGGCGACGCCGTGGCCGGCGACGACGTCCAGTCGGTCGTCGACACGCTCGCCGACCGGCTCGGCCGCTCCGTCGCCGTGGACGATCCGCTGATCCATCTCATCGCCGCCAGCAGACACTTCGGCGACGAGGACGACACCAGGGTCCGGTCGGTCATCGACCGCCAGATCTCCGCGGACCTCCAACGCTGGGTGCTCGCCAAGGGCATCGCGGACTGGACCGAGCCGGGCCGCGTCACCGGAGAACCGGACTTCGAGCTGGCACCACGGCTCTGCTTCCCGGTCCGCTGCAACGGCATGCTGCTCGGCTTCCTCTGGCTCATCGAGTCCGGCACGGCGATCGACGACGAAGCCGGCCGGGCGGTCGCCGAGGCGGTCGAGAGCATCGGTCTCATCCTGTACCGCCGGATGGTCCTCAGCGAGCGCCGCCGCTCACGCGTGGAGTCGTCGCTGAGCATGCTGCTGTCCCCCGAGGCGGACGACCGCTACCGGGCGATCGACGAGATCCAGGAGGAACAACTCCTGGCCCACTCCGCCCATCTCGTGGTCCTGGTCGTGGAGGCCGACGGCGAACCGACCGGCGACACGGCCCTCGCGCTGGAGTCCGCCGCGGAGCGCATGGAACGACGGCTGCCCCGAGGGTCGGTGCTGACCCTGGTCAGAGGGCGCCGGGCGATCGTCGTCGTCGGCGGTCCCCGGCCGCCGAGCGACCGGGCCGTCCGCGAACTCGCGGAGCGGTTCCGGCACGACTTCGGGCAGACGGCACGGCCCGGGCGGACCTGCGC
>NZ_JAWOAI010000917.1:0-2245 GCF_033194735.1 Streptomyces sp. W16 | reverse complement strand
TCCCAAGGCGGGCTGGGGCGTGCAGGCGGGGGACGTGACCTCGGACTCCGGTCTGGTGTGGGTGCGTTCGGACCGCCCGGCCCGGATGATCGTGGAGACCTCGGCCACCGAGTCGTTCCGCGATCCGCACCGGTGGCACGGTCCACTGCTCGGCCCGGGCACCGACTTCACCGGCACCACCCGGCTGCGCGGACTGCCCTCGGGGCAGCAGATCCACTACCGGGTCCTGCTCGCCGACCCCGACGACCCGCGCCGCTCCGGAGAGCCGGTCACGGGTACGTTCCGCACGGTGCCGACCGGGCGGCACGGTGTGCGCTTCCTGTGGTCCGGGGACCTGGCGGGCCAGGGCTGGGGCATCAACCCGGACCTCGGCGGCTACCGCATCTACGACGCGATGGCGAAGCTGGACCCGGACTTCTTCGTGTGCAGCGGCGACAACATCTACGCGGACGGTCCGATCACGGCGACCCAGGCCCTGCCCGACGGCAGCCTCTACAGGAACGTCACCACGGAGGAGAAGTCCAAGGTCGCCCAGACTCTGGCCGAGTTCCGCGGCAACTTCCGCTACAACCTGCTCGACGAGAACCTCAAGCGGTTCAACGCCCAGGTGCCCTCGATCATCCAGTGGGACGACCACGAGGTCCGCAACAACTGGTACCCGGGCGAGGTGATCGCCGCCTCCGACACCCGCTACACGGAGAAGAGCGTCGACGCCCTGGCGGTGCGCGCCCGGCGTGCGTTCAGCGAGTACTTCCCTGTCTCGACGCTGCGGCCGGGCGCGAAGGAGGGCCGGGTCCAGCGCGTGATGCGGCACGGTCCGCTGCTCGACGTGTTCGTCCTGGACATGCGGACCTACCGCAACGCCAACTCGCCCGACCAGCAGACCGTGGACCCTCAGGGCATCCTGGGTCGTGAGCAACTGGAGTGGCTCAAGCGGGAGTTGTCGCGGTCGCGGGCGGTGTGGAAGGTGATCGCCGCCGACATGCCGCTCGGCCTGGTCGTGCCCGACGCCACCGAGGGCAAGGCGAACATCGAGGCGGTGGCGCAGGGCGACCCGGGCGCGCCGCTGGGGCGTGAACTGCAGATCGCCGAGCTGCTGCGGTACATCAAGCACCGGCGGATCACCGGCACCGTGTGGCTGACGGCGGACGTGCACCACACCTCCGCCCAGCACTACCAGCCCTCGCGGGCCGCGTTCACCGACTTCGAGCCGTTCTGGGAGTTCGTCTCCGGCCCGCTCAACGCGGGCGCCTTCCCGGCCAACGACCTCGACAACACCTTCGGCCCGGAACGGGTGTTCGTGAAGGCGCCGCCCGTGGCGAACGTGTCGCCGGCCGAGGGCTACCAGTTCTTCGGCGAGGTCGACATCGACGGCCACAGCGGGGAACTGACGGTGCGTCTGCGGGAGTCGGACGGCACCGTGCTGTTCACGCAGACCCTCCAGCCGGGACGGGTCGGCCAGTAACTCCACTACCCTCGAACCTGTGCCGCGCACCGGCGTCATCCCCCGGTGCGCGGTGCGTCTCGCGGCGCCCCAACAGCCGCACTCAGACCGCGTTTTCGCAGGTCAGGGCCGATTGTCAGTGGTGGCCTCTACGGTTTTTCCATGACGCGATCTTTGCAGGCCGTGACCTATCGCCGACCCTCCGCGCTGGAGTCGTCGGAGAGTGGACGGCGCCTCGGGCTGGAGACCTCACAGGGGGCGACTCCTACGGGTGTCACCGACCATCCGCGCTTCTTCGCGGGCTTCCTGACCTCGCCTCAGGTGGCCTCGGCGGCGCTGCTCGCGGTGGCCGACGTGGCGGGCGCGCGGTACTACCAGCGCCAGCTGGCCGCCTCGCTCGACCCGGTGGTGACGGCGGGCGGCGACCGGCTGCGCTTCGAGTCCTTCTCCGGCTGTGGCGGGGTGTACGCGCGACTGGACGTCCTCGGCCCCGGTCTCGACGGCGGCGAGGTGGGGCACGGCACGACGAACGTCGACGGCAACAACCCCCTGCGCGAGGCCCTGTCCCGGATCGGCTCGGAAGATCCGCTCCATCTCCGGGTCGGCCCCGAGGAGTTGGCCGTGACCACGCTGGACGGCCCGGTGCTGGAGAAGAAGGTGCCGCTCCCGGACCGCTGGCTGCGCGGCTTCGCGGAGGCCCAGGTCATAGCGGCCGGCTTCGACCTGCGGGCCGAACTGCCCGCGGCGGAGGCGGTCCGCTTCCTGCGCTCGCTCCCGAAGGCCGGCGCGCGCGGCACCACG
>NZ_JAWOAI010000916.1:0-2267 GCF_033194735.1 Streptomyces sp. W16 | reverse complement strand
ACTGCCCGGACACAGCAGGACAGTTGAGAGGTCCCGGGCCGTGGGTCCTAGGTCGTGTCCGCAAAGTCCCGTCGTCCGCCCGGATGGCGGGCCCCGCGGCGTCCGGTGCGTGCTCTCGGCATGCCGGACGGAAGCCCTCGTACTGGACGTACTTGGGCTTTCGCCCGGTGCGTCGAGTGGGGGCACCTCCCACGCCCTTGAGGCAGTGGGGGAGCGTGCCGGCCGTCGCGGGGCTGGGGGCACCCCCTCTGGGGGAGGGACTTTGCGGACACGGCCTAGCCCACCGCCGCCGTGCGCACCGCCGCCTCCGTCAGGGTCGTCGCCGTGCGTACGGCGCTGGCGACGGCCTCGTCGGGGGTGAGCCCCAGCTGGTCGGTGAGGGTGAACAGGGCGTCCGCGCCGACGACCACCGCGAGGCCCCGCTTGAGCTGGGTGAACGCGTCCGGGTCGGACACGCCCAGGGTGCCGTCCAGGGGTGCGAGGGCGTGGTCGATGAGGCCGAAACGGATCCCGGGTCGCACGCTCTCCGCGTCGGGGCGGACGATGGTCGCCGCCATCATGGCGCGCACCCCGCCCTGGCGGGCCAGGATGCCGCGCAGCAGGAACTCGCAGGCGTAGGCGACCCGTTCGACGGGATCGCGGGAGTCGGCGACCGGCTGGAGCGCCTCGGCCGGGTCGGGCCAGACACCGGCCAGGGCCTCGCCGATCAGCGACGGAAGGTCGGGGAAGTACCGGTAGGCGGTGGCCTCGGAGACCAGGGCGGCGCGGGCGACCTCGGGCATCGTCACCTCGCTGCCCGCGCCGATCAGCACCCGGGCCGCGTCGACGATCGCCGTACGGGTGCGCTTCTTCTGATTGCTGCGGCCCGTGTCCGTCTGTGCTGTCGCCATCGGTGCGTCACATCCCCGTTTTCGCTCGTCGCTGCCGTCCGTCCCTTCCGCACTTTATCACGACCGACTCTCGTCATGAGAGTTCACTTGCATGACGAGAGTCGGCAGCCTACTGTCCTGAGGGCGCACAACGCGCGGCGAAGACGAGGGAGTCCGAGAATGAACGAGGTTTCCGTGGTCGGTCCGGACGACGGCGAGAGGATCCGTCTGGGCCCGGTCACGATGCGCATCCTTGAGGACGGCAGCACCACCGGCCACCGCCTGGGCATAGGCGAGATCACCCTCGCCCCGCACACCCAGGGCCCGCCGCAGCACCGCCACGGCCAGCACGACGAGGGCTTCTACGTCGTCTCCGGCACCGTGCACTTCACCATCGGCGAGACCGTCCACATCGCCCCGGCCGGCACGCTCGCGATGATCCCGCCCGGCGCCCCGCACACCTTCGCCAACCCCGGCGACGAACCCGCGGTGATGATCAACACCTTCACGCCCGACCTGTTCGTGCAGTACTTCCGCGACCTGCGGGACATGATCGCCGGCGGCCGGGAGTTCAACGCCGAGTCGACGATCGAGATGATGAGCCACTACGCCACGGTCCCCGCGACCGACTTCGCCTGAGCCGGCCGCCGTACGTCAGGAACCGCCCGAGTTCGACGGGCCGAAGAACTCGATCTCGGCGATGGCCACTTGCTTGCTGTCGGAGGCTCCGTAGGCCGACTCGACGGTGAAGCGGACCGCGGTGACCTTGCCCACCCGGAAGGAGCGGCGCTGGGCTCCGGCCCCCTGGTCGAGGTTGAGTTCGCGGGTGGTCGTCTTCCCGTCGGCCGTGGTGATCCTGGCCTCGATACGGTGCGGAAGCGCCGACTGGCCGAGCTGGTCGGCGCGGGTGGAGACACCCGGGGTGATCAGCACGTCCAGCAGCCGCGTCGGCTCGTCGAACCTGGCCTCCAGCCACTGGCCCTCGCCGGACTGCGACAGACCCGGCCCCCACCAGGTGTTGTTCAGCTTGTCGAAGGCCAACTCCGGCTTGTGGCCCGGGAAGGAGCGGGAAGCGGTGACGCGGTCCGGGGAGACGGGGGCGCGCTTGGCGAAGTGGTCCTTGGCCGCCTGGACACCGCGCGGGATGTTGACGGCCAGCACGATCAGCAGGGTCAGGACGATCGCGGCACCGATCCAGGACAGCACCCGGTCGAAGGTGCGGCGCAGCCGGGGCCGGTCCCCCGCCCACGGGATCTCACCGCTGCGGAACGTGAGCAGCCGCCGCCACCAGGGCAGCCGGCCCGGGGCATGCTCCTCGCCGGCCATGGGCATCGCGCAGCGGGCGCAGTAGTGCCGGTCGGGCCGGTTGGCCGTGGCGCACCAGGGGCAGGGCACTCC
>NZ_JAWOAI010000915.1:0-2268 GCF_033194735.1 Streptomyces sp. W16 | reverse complement strand
GAGAGGACCGTGCCCTCGACCGGGTGGGCCACGGCCTGCCGGGCGGAGTCGGCCGCGTGCCGCAGCGCGAGCCGCAGCCCCTCCCCGTCCGTGTGAGCCGTCTCACCGTCGGCGGCGAGCACCTGGGCCATACCGCGCAGCAGCTGCGCGAGGATCGTCCCGGAGTTGCCGCGCGCCCCTATGAGCGCCCCGTGGGCCATCGCCCGGGCGGCGTCGGCCAGTGGCGGTTTCCGGTCGGTCAGGGTGCCGTGTCCGGCGAACACCGCCTCGACGGCCGTGACGGCGGACTCCATGGTCAGGTAGAGGTTGGTGCCGGTGTCCCCGTCGGCCACGGGGTACACGTTGATGGCGTCGATCTCCTCGCGCGCACGTCCCAGCGCGCGCAGCGCGAGACCGCACCAGGTACGCACCGCGAGAGCATCGAAGAATGTCTGCGGCACCTGCGGCACCTGCGCCTCCTTGAGCTGCTGGACTGGCACGCAGCGTAGACCCCGGAGGGGGTCGGGCCCGAGGAGGGCCGGAGCAGGCCCTCGACCAGGCATGGTAGTTTCGTTGAACCGGCGCAGTCGTTGTATGCTGCTCCGGTTGCCCGATCCCGATCGGGCCATCCCCCCTGGCAGCGCCACATCAGATCCTAGATCCTGATCCCGGCATGCCGGGATCATCCGTAAGTGCATCTGAAGTCTTTGGAGTGACCCGTGGCTGCCAACTGCGACGTCTGCGGCAAGGGGCCGGGCTTCGGCAACAACATCTCGTTTTCGCACCGCCGTACGTCCCGTCGCTGGAACCCGAACATCCAGCGTCGCCGTATCGTGGTCGGCGGGACGCCGAAGCACGTGAACGCTTGCACCTCGTGCATCAAGGCCGGCAAGGTCGTCTCGCGCTGACGCACTGCTGAGCGCGCGGCCACTGCTGGTTCGCTGCATCGAGCCGGTCCACTTCGAGTGGGCCGGCTTTTTGCCGTGCCATGTCAGGAAACCCGCGTGTCGGAGAGTCCCGCGCTTCAGGAAGGCCCACGCCGTAGCGCCCACCCGTGATCGACCGGCCCGATCCCCCCGCCCAGCGCGAACCCGGCCGCGATCGCCCCGGTGACGTACTCCTTCGCCGCCGTCACCGCCTCCGGCACCGACCGGCCCCTGGCCAGCTCCGAAGCGATCGCCGAGGCGAGCGTGCAGCCCGTGCCGTGGGTGTGCCGGTTGTCGTACCGGGGCGCGCGCAGCCAGTGCTCCTCGGTGCCGTCGGAGAGCAGGTCCACGGCGTCGCCGGACAGATGCCCGCCCTTCACGAGCACCCACCGCGGGCCGTACGCCAGCACGGCCGCCGCGGCCTCCCGCAACTGCTCCTCCGTCCCGACCCGCACCCCGGTGAGCTGCGCCACCTCGTCGAGGTTCGGCGTCGCCACGGTCGCCATCGGCAGCAGTTTCGTCCGTACGGCGTCCAGCGCGGAGTCCGCCAGCAGCGAGTCCCCGTGCTTGGAGATGCCGACCGGGTCGACGACCGCCGGGGCGTCCGTCCCCGCGAGCAACTCCGCGACCGTCTCGACGAGTTCGGCCGACGCCAGCATGCCGGTCTTCACGGCCTGTACGCCGATGTCGTCGACGACACTGCGGTACTGGGCGCGCACCGCCTCCGCCGGAAGTTCCCAAGCGCCTTGCACACCGAGGGAGTTCTGCGCGGTGACGGCGGTGACGACGCTCATGCCGTGCACACCGAGCGCGAGCATCGTCTTCAAGTCGGCCTGGATTCCGGCCCCTCCACCGGAGTCGGAGCCGGCCACCGTGAGGACGTTGGGCTTCACGACTCGATGTCCCCGAAGTGGTCCCAGCCGCCCTTGCTGGTCCAGGGCGCCCCGTCGACCGTCACCTGAGGCAGCGCCGACGGGTTGAGGACCTCGCCGATCACCTTCCAGCGGGCCGGCAGTTTCACGTCCGGTGCGAAGGTCGCCACGATCGCGTGGTCCTCTCCCCCGGTGAGCACCCACTGGATGGGGTCGACGCCGACGGCCTGCCCGATGTCGTGCATCTGGGTCGGGATGTCGATCGCGCCCGAGCGGATGTCGATGCGGACCTTGCTCGACTCGGCGATGTGCCCGAGGTCGGCGATCAGCCCGTCGCTGACGTCGCACATCGAGGTCGCGCCGAGCCCGGCCGCCGCCGGACCCGCGTGATACGGCGGCTCGGGGCGCCGGTGCGCCTCCACGAACGCGCGCGGCGAACGGAAGCCCCGGGACAGCACCGCGTACCCGGCCGCGGACCAGACCAGCCACCC
>NZ_JAWOAI010000914.1:0-2268 GCF_033194735.1 Streptomyces sp. W16 | reverse complement strand
GAGCCACCCCAGCGGGCGGGCACGAAGTGGCGGGCGAAGCCGGCGGCCCGGAGCGACTCCGTCGCCTCCGGGCCCAGCCGGCGGTCGAGTTCGGCCTTCGCGGCATGGGTCGCCGCCACTTCGCCGACCTCGCGTGCCGTCCGCACCGGGGCACGGGCGGGTGAGGTGTCGGACATCGGGGGTTCCTCCTCCGGGCTGTGGACTCCGTGCGGTCACCCACCCTCGTCCGGCCTCCTGGAGCGCCCCTTGAGCACGGCTGGACCCAACTCGCCCCACCCGCCTTCGAGTTCCCTTCGAGCCCGGTCCCGCAGCGTCGACCCTGCCAACGGCGATCTCCCCCGTCGGCGGTGGGAGATCCCCGCCCGGCGCAGACGAAAGGAACGCAACGAGATGCTCTGCTCGACCGAAGGCCGCACGGCAGTCCGCGGCCGAACCCAGGGAGCCTCCTACGCTCCGGTCCGCGCGGCAGGTGTCCGGTGAACCGGCGTGTGGTGATGACCGGAATCGGTGTGCGCACCCCCGGCGGCCGGGGCACCAAGGAGTTCTGGGACCTGCTGACCTCGGGCCGTACGGCGACCCGGCGGATCTCCTCCTTCGACCCCTCCCCGTTCCGCTCCCAGGTGGGCGGCGAGGTCGACTTCGACGCGGAGCTGGAGGGTTTCACACCGCGCGAGATACGCCGCATGGACCGGGCCACCCAGTTCGCGGTCGCCTGCACCCGTGACGCGGTGGCCGACTCGGGCCTCGACCTCACCGCGGGCGACCCGCACCGCCTGGGCGTCAGTCTGGGCAGCGCGGTCGCCTCCGCGACCAGCCTGGAGCGCGAGTACCTGGTGATGTCGGACGCCGGGCGGCTGCCGGTGGTCGACCCGGCCTATCTGTCCCCGCACATGTTCGACTATCTGAGCCCCGGCATCATGCCGGCCGAGGTGGCCTGGTCCGTGGGTGCCGAGGGGCCGGTGACGATGGTGTCCGACGGCTGCACCTCGGGGCTCGACGCGGTCGGCCACGCCGTCCAGCTGATCCGTGAGGGCAGCGTCGACACGATGATCGCCGGCGCCTCGGACACCCCCATCTCGCCGATCGTGGTGGCCTGCTTCGACGCGATCAAGGCCACCACCACCCACAACGACGACCCCGAGCACGCCTCCCGGCCCTTCGACAACTCCCGCAACGGCTTCGTCCTCGCGGAGGGCTCGGCGATGTTCGTCCTGGAGGACTACGAGAGCGCCAGGGCCCGGGGCGCGCACATGTACGCCGAGGTCACCGGCTATGCGACGCGCTCCAACGCGTACCACATGACCGGTCTGAAGAAGGACGGCCGCGAAATGGCCGAGGCGATCAGCCGGGCGCTCGACGAAGCGCGCCTGGACGCCACCGCCGTCGACTACGTCAACGCGCACGGATCGGGCACCAAGCAGAACGACCGGCACGAGACCGCCGCCTTCAAACGCAGCCTCGGCGATCACGCGTACCGGATCCCGGTCAGCTCCATCAAGTCGATGGTCGGGCACTCGCTCGGCGCCATCGGTTCCATCGAGATCGCCGCCTGCGCCCTCGCCATCGAGCACAACGTGGTGCCCCCGACGGCCAATCTGCACCAGGCGGACCCCGAGTGCGACCTCGACTACGTGCCGCTCACCGCGCGCGAGAACCGTACGGACACCGTGCTCACCGTCGGCAGTGGTTTCGGCGGATTCCAGACCGCGATGCTCCTGCAGCGACCCGAGGAAGTGACGGAATGAGCGAGCGTACGGTCATCACCGGAATCGGTGTCACGGCCCCCAACGGCCTTGGTACGGAGACCTATTGGAAGTCGGTGCTGGCGGGCAGCAACGGGATCGGCCCGCTGGAGCGCTTCGACACCTCCGGCTGCCCCTCCCACCTCGCCGGGCAGATCCTCGACTTCCACGTCGAGGACCATCTGCCCGACCGGCTGCACGCGCAGACCGACATCTCCACCCGGTTCGCGCTCGTCGCCGCCGACTGGGCGCTGCGGGACGCGGGCGTCGGCGCGGACACCCTCGCCGACTACAGCATGGGCGTGGTCACCTCGACCGCGCAGGGCGGCTTCGCCTTCACCCACAACGAGTTCGACAAGCTGTGGAGCCGCGGCCCGGAATTCGTCAGCGTCTACGAGTCGTTCGCGTGGTTCTACGCCGTCAACACGGGCCAGATCTCCATCCGCAACAAGATGCGCGGCCCGAGCGCGGCCCTCGTCGGCCAGCAGGCCGGCGTAGGAGACGGCCGTCCCGCAGGCCGACAGGT
>NZ_JAWOAI010000913.1:0-2273 GCF_033194735.1 Streptomyces sp. W16 | reverse complement strand
AGGCCCGCGCCGCCGTCCGCGCGGCGCTGCGCAGGCCGGCCAAGGAGGGCGACGGGCAGCACGGCCACCCGGGCCGCCATTCGGAGCCGATCGTGCTGGCCTCCGGCAACCTCGGCCTGGTCTCCTTCCCGGACGTGCCGCACCGCATGACCAAGGAGGAGATCGACGCCCGCCACCCGGCGCTGCTGACGACGCTCGCCAACCACCCGGGCGTCGGCTTCGTCCTCGTGCGCAGCGAGGAGCACGGAGGGCTCGTTCTCGGCGCGCACGGTGCCGAGCTCCCAGTGGCCGAACTCGAAGACAAGCAGGGCCCGTTGGCGGACTTCGGCCCCGGTGTCGCGGACGCCGTGCGGCGCACCCACTCCTTCCCGCACACCGCCGACATCATGGTCAACTCCTGGTACGACCCCGCCGAGGGCGAAGTCCTCGCCTTCGAGGAGCAGATCGGCTCCCACGGCGGCCTCGGCGGCAGCCAGGGCAAGCCGTTCCTGCTGTCGCCGTACGCCCTCTCCGCACCGGTCGACGACGGCGACGACCTCGTCGGCGCCGAGCAGGTCCACCGCGTACTGCGGCGCTGGCTACGGGAGTTGAACGGTCCGCAGGTGCCCCTGTCGACGGAGCCGGAGGAGCGGGCCGCCTGAAAATGGGCTGCGGTGGGTGGGCGGTGAGCACACACTGTTCGAGTCTCCCCACCTCGAACCTCCTTCAGGAGCCGCTGCTTTGCAGGCTGCCGTCACCGTCACTCCGGCCCGTATCCCCGAACTGCTGCTGGGTCTCGCGACCGTCCGCCCCGTCTTCCTCTGGGGCGCGCCCGGCATCGGAAAGTCGTCCCTGGTAAGGGAGTTCGCCCAGTCGCTGGGGCTGGAGTGCGTCAGCCTGCTCGGTACGCAGCTGGCGCCCGAGGACCTGATCGGCGTACCGCAGATCCGGGACGGACGGTCGGTGTTCTGCCCGCCTGAGGCCATCGCGCGGGACGAGCCGTACTGCCTGTTCCTGGACGAACTCAACGCGGCCACACCGGATGTGCAGAAGGCGTTCTATTCGCTGATCCTGGACCGCCGTATCGGCAGCTACGAACTCCCCAAGGGTTCCATCGTGATCGGCGCCGGCAACCGCGCGACCGACAACGCGCTGGCCCGCCCGATCGCGTCCGCGCTCATCAACCGGCTCACCCACGTCCACCTGGAGGCCTCCCCGAAGGACTGGCTCGTGTGGGCCGCGTCCAACGGCATCCACCCGTGGATCCTCGACCACCTCACCGACCGCCCCGACCACCTGTGGTCCAAGCCGCCGAAGACGGAGGAGCCCTTCTCCACGCCCCGCTCCTGGCACATGCTCTCCGACGCGCTGGGCTCCTTCGGCCCCGACCTCGACGAGGACACCCTGAAGGTCATCGCGCACGGCACGCTGACGCCCGCCCACGCGGTCGCGTTCTGCGGCTACGTCAAGATCGTGCGCAGCCGCTTCGGCATCGAGGCCGTCCTCAAGGGCGACGCCCGCTGGCCCAACCGCACCGAGGACCGCGACCTGCTGTACTACCTCGCCGAGTCCTTCCGGGGCCGTCTCATCAAGGAACTCCCGGCCAGCAAGGACCACTTGTCGGCGAACGGCCGCCAGACCGCGTACCGCGCCAAGTCCCTCCTGGTCCAACTCGCCGAGATCTCCGTCGAGGTGGCGCAGAGCGTCATCGCCTCGGACGACGACGGCAACCCGGTCCTCCCGGCCTGGTTCCTGGTGGAGGCCGCCCGGGACATGCCCCGGCTGGTGGAGGCACGCCGGTGAGTCCCACGGAGGTGCCCCGGTGAGCCGTACCCGCAAGAAGGACCCCGAGCAGAAGAAGCCCGACCCGGCGACCGAGGCGTTCACGGCCGGGCTGAAACTCGTGTGGGCCAACCCCGCGCTCGCCGCGGTCGACTTCGAGCTGTGCCGGGAGGAGGACTGCCGGGCCGCGCCCCGCGACGGGCTCGTGCTCGTCAACTCCAACGGATACCTCCACGCGCACCCCACCCGGCTCGCCGAACCCGCCGAATGGGCCTGGGCGATCGCGCACGCGCTCATCCACCTCGGCTTCGGCCACGTCCCCGGCGCGAACGGCGAGCGCGAACAGCCCGACCGCTTCGACCTCGCCGCCCGCTGCGTCGTCGTCAACCGCTTCCTGCTCACCTTCCCCGTGGGCCGCACCCCCGAAGACCTGCCCGCCGCCTACCCCGCCGGCGACGAGGAACAACTCGCGGCCCGCTGGCGTCGCGACGGCATCCCGGCCGCCTACGAGC
>NZ_JAWOAI010000912.1:0-2274 GCF_033194735.1 Streptomyces sp. W16 | reverse complement strand
GCGCCGGTGCGGGCCAGCACCACCAGGGCCTCGGCCCGGGCCGCGTTGGTCACCACCGCCTTGTGCCCCTGGAGCAGCAGACCGCCTGCCCCGTCGGGGAAGGCGGTGACGCTGCTGGCGCTGAAGTCGTTGCCGTGGGCGATGTCCTGGAACATCACCGAGATACGGCCGCCGTCCAGCAACAGCCGGGCGACGCGGGCCTGTTGGGCGTCGGAGCCGTGGGCCCACACGGCCACCGCGGCCACGAGCGAGTCCCCGCCGAAGCCGAGCCCGAGCGAGAAGTCACGCCGGAAGACCGCGCGCAGCAGCCGGGCGGGTGTGTCGAACCGGTGCAGCCGGCCGCCCAGCGCGACGGGCACCAGCTCCTCGTGCAGCCCGAAACCGCTCAGCAACTGCTCGCCGCCGGGCGGCAGTTCGCGTTGCCGATCGGCTTCCAGCACCGCGCGGTGGCCGAGCGGGTGCGTCGCGTCCAGCGGGTCGCCGAGCAGTTCCTCCAGGGCCCGCACGCGGTCCGTCGGATCCGCCGAAGACGGCATGGCTCTTCCCTCCTCCGCCCGGACTGCGGCGGATGTCTCCTCAGAACATCTGATCGTGCGTCACCAGCCGTGAGCGGGTGAGTACTTGGCCGTCGGAGACCTCAAGGACGTCGTGCACGACGCAGCTCGGCGCGATCTCCGGCTTGCCGCCCGGGCGGACGGTGACGACCAGGGCGTACACGGTGGAGGCCAGCGAGCCGTCCGCCCGCGGGGTGAGCGCGATGTGGGTGAACCAGTGGCGGCGCTGCACCGGGTCGCCGTCGAAGCGCTTGTGGAACTCCACCAGTTCCTTCACGATCCCCGGCCGGGTACGGGCGGGCTCGGCTCCGGGGGAGTGCTGGAAGGTGCCGTCCTCGGTGAAGGTGGCCGCGTAGTCCTCGAAACGCAGGCCGTCCAGCGCCTGCATCTGGTGGGCGTAGAAGTGCTGCACCTGCGAGTACACGTCGGTCGTCGCGAGGGTCTCGGTCATTGAACTCTCCTGTTCCGGGCGCCGGTTGACCCGCCCACAGTTCCCCGACCGACTCGAACCCGGCTCGAAGCCCGCTGCTCAAGGCGGTCGCGAGGCCCGCTCCAGACCACGCCCCGACTCTCCAAGGGCACCGTCCGACGCTCGGACCATGGAGGAAAGATGACGCAGACAGCGGCGCCGGTGGCGCTGGTGACCGGGGCGACCAGCGGTATCGGGCTGGAGATCGCCGAACGCCTCGCCTCGCTCGGGGCACGGGTCTTCCTGTGCGCCCGGCGCGCCGAGGAACTGAACACCACCGTCAAGGTTCTTACGGAGAAGGGGTACGAGGCCGACGGCACCGTCTGCGACGTGGCGAGCGCCGACCAGATCCGGGCCTTCGTGCGTGCGGCGGTCGACCGGTTCGGGCAGGTCGACATCCTCGTCAACAACGCGGGCCGCAGCGGCGGCGGCGCGACCGCCGAGATCGACGACGAGCTGTGGCTCGACGTCATCAACACCAACCTGAACAGCGTCTTCCTGATGACGAAGGAAGTCCTCACCACGGGCGGCATGCTCACCGCCGGCCGGGGCCGCATCATCAGCATCGCCTCCACCGGCGGCAAACAGGGCGTGGTGCACGCCGCGCCCTACTCCGCGTCCAAGCACGGCGTCGTGGGCTTCACCAAGGCCCTCGGCCTGGAGCTGGCCCGCACCGGCATCACCGTCAACGCCGTCTGCCCCGGCTTCGTCGAGACCCCGATGGCCGAGAAGGTGCGCGAGCACTATGCCGGGATCTGGGGCGTGAGCGAGCAGGAGACCCACGACCGCATCACCGCCCGGGTGCCGTTGGGCCGCTATGTGACCACCCGTGAAGTGGCCGCCATGGTCGAGTACCTGGTCGGCGACGACGCGGCGGCCGTCACCGCGCAGGCCATCAACGTGTGCGGCGGGCTCGGCAACTACTGAGGAGAGCCTTGATCACGCAGCAGCACACCCCTGCCCCGGCCACCACGCTCGAACGCACCCTGTTCCAGGACGACTTCCGTGAGGGTCTGCGCTTCGAGGGCGTCGACCCGCCCTGGGAGCTGCGCAGCGCCGGGAGCTTCCCGCGCGGTGACGGGATCGTCCACCGTACGGCGGACGGCTTCGCGGTCGTCCCCACCGACGTGCATCCGGTCACCGGCGAACCCGCCTTCGCCCGGCCCTCGGGACCCGAACCGCCCAGCGCTCTGCTGCGCTGGACGGCGGCGCTGCGCGCCACCGCCGGTTCGGGCGTGCCGAGATCGGAAG
>NZ_JAWOAI010000911.1:0-2275 GCF_033194735.1 Streptomyces sp. W16 | reverse complement strand
CGGCGCGGCGGTCGGTCTGGGGCTCCCGTGCGTACTGATCGCCGCGTTCACCGCCGTGCAGCGCGAGGTGCCGGGTCCGCTGCTGGGCCGGGCGACCGCGACCGCCAACACCCTGCTCTTCACACCGAACGTGATCGGCCTGGCGGCGGGCGCGGCAATGGTCGAACTCGCCGACTTCCGGCCGCTGTTGATCGCGACCGGCCTGGCACTGCTCACAACTGGCGTGTGGCTGGGGCTGGTTGGGACGGGCGCGGTCCCGGCGTTCTTCGGGAGGATGGCGGCGCCGACGCTGTTCACGAGGAGCGCGTCCCCGGTGCCGCCCGCAAGCAGCCCCTCTCCGGCGCCGACTGGGAGGCACGCGGCCCTGGCCCTGTTCAGGAGGCGCACGTCCCCGACGCCGCCCGCACGCACCATGTCCCCGGATCAGAGTCCGGCCAGCGCCGATCGCACCTCCGCCAGGTCCCCGTCCGATGCCAACCCCGAGTGATACAGCCGCAGTTCCGTCGCCCCGAGGTCGCGCGCCCGTGCCGCGTCCGCCACGAGTGTCCCGGGGTGTCCGCCCATCCCGGAGACCACCGTGAAGTTGGCGGCCAGTACGGCGCCGTCCCGGCCCTGTTCGGCGAACGGGGTCAGCAGGCCAGTGCCGCCCGTGCAGGGGACCACCACGCCGTCGGCCACGGAGAGGACGTGCCCGGGGTCCACGCCCGCGTTGGCGCCGCAGTGGTACGACTCCGGGTCCGCGTGCAGCAGTACCTGGAAGCCGTCGGGTGCGGCGGCCCTGACCGCGGCGACCGCGGCCTCCTGGAGTGTGCGGGCCCTGTCGTCGCGCCACGCGCGCGTGGCCGTCGCGTTCGCCTCGCCGAGAAGTTTCCCGACCCCCGTCCAGCCGCCGTCGGAGGGCGCCCCCTGCCACACCGGTTCCAGTGCGGCGCGTACCGCCGCCGCCAACTCCTCGGCGTCGAGGCCCTGTTCGCCGTAGCCCTGTCGGCAGGCCGGGCAGAAGCACAGGGCCATCAGGTACTGGCCCGCGTCCCCGAGGGGGATTCCGCCGGTCTTGTCGTGGGCGTGCAGGTGGGCGAGGCCGTACCAGCCCAGGGACTCCAACTCGGTGCCGTGCGCGCCGGGGCGTACGGCCGCCTCGGCGGCGAGGTCGACGAGGTACGCGCGCGTGGCGGGCTGGGCGATACAGGGTGCCCAGGGGTAGCGGTCGCCGTAGGCGTTGACCACGGAGGTGTCCGGATGTTCCGCGCCCAGGCGGGAGTTGTGGGCGAGCACGACCCAGGTGTGCACCTCCAGGCCCGCGTCCGCGAGGGCGGCGGCGGCCTCTCCGTAGGCGTCGCCCGGTGCCCAGTCGCCGGCCGCGTACGGCCTCAACTCCCGCCCCTGCCAACGGGAGTCCGGCGGGTACAGAACGGCCGCGTGCTCGGCGGTGACGACGCGGTGGCGCGGGTGGCGGGGGGTCAACGCGCGCGTGGAGTGGTACGCGGAGGCGAGGGTCGCCTGTCGGACGCCGAGCGCGGCGATCCTCTGGCCCGCCTCGGGGTCGCCGTTGACGTCCCAGGGATAGACGAACGCCGACGCCTTCACGCGCCCTCCTCCGGCTGTGCCTCGATCTGCGACTCGATCAACGTGTAGCCGCGCTCGACGAGTTGGGCCAGTTGTTTGACATGGTCCTCGGTCGGCTCGGTCAGCGGCGGGCGGACCTCACCGACGTCCAGGCCGCGCATGCGCACGCCCGCCTTGACGAGCGAGACGGCGTAACCGCGCCCCTGGGCACGCAGTTCGACGAACGGCCGATAGAAGCCGTCCAGAAGGCGGTTGGCCGTGGTGTCGTCGCCGGTCGCGAGGGCCCGGTGGAAGGCGAGCGCGATCTCGGGGACGAAGCAGAACACGGCGGACGAGTAGAGGGTGATGCCGATGCCCCGGTAGGCGAGCTGGGTCTGTTCGGCGGTGGGCAGTCCGTTGAAGTACAGGAAATCGCCGGGGACTTCGGTACGCACGGTGCTCACGATCCGCTGCATCAGGTCGAGGTCACCGAGGCCGTCCTTGAAGCCGATGACGCCCTCGGTGCGGGCGAGTTCGACCACCGTCGACGGGGTGAACACGGCGTTGTCGCGCTGGTAGACGATGACGGGCAGCGCGGTCGCCGCGGCCACCTCCTGGTAATGCCGCAGCAGTCCCTCCTGCCCGGCGACCACCAGGTACGGCGGCATGGCGAGCAGGCCGTCCGCCCCGGCGGCCTCCGCGAGCCGTGCGTACCGTACGGCGAGCGCGG
>NZ_JAWOAI010000910.1:0-2278 GCF_033194735.1 Streptomyces sp. W16 | reverse complement strand
CGTCCTGCACGTCCCCGGCGGCCACACCCTGTCCCGCAACGGCGGCCAGGAGGCCGGCTGGCTGCGCTGCCGCGTCACCGAACCCCACCCCGACCAGCCCTTCTACACCACCTCGCCGACCGTCCGCTCCGCCGAGGCCTTCACCATCGGCGGCACCACCACCGTCGTCCACGCCGACACCGTCTACGACGAGGCGCTCGGCGAGTCCACCGGCCTGCCGGGGCAACGGCTGCGGCTCGCGCACACCCCGGTCGTCGGCGACAACCCGCCGCTCCTCCTGCAGACCGCCGAACACGACGGCTGGACGGACTGGCAGGTCGTCCCGCACTTCGCCGCCTCCGGCCCGCACGACCGCCACATCACCCTCGACGCGGCCACCGGCGAACTCGCCTTCGGTCCCGCCGTCCGCGAACCCGACGGCTCCCTGCGCCAGTACGGCCTGGTCGCCCCCAAGGGCTCGGTGATCCGCGCCCGCCGCTACCGCACCGGCGGCGGCCGGGCCGGCAACGTGGCACGCGGCGCCGTGCAGATCCTGCGCAGCTCCATCCCGTACGTCTCCGAGGTCGTCAACCGTGAGGCGGCGCGCGGGGGAGTGGACGGCGAGACGGTCCAGGAGGCGAAGACCCGCGCCCCGATCACGCTGCGCGCCCAGGAGCGGGCGGTGACCCTCCGCGACTACGAGGAACTGTCGCGCCGGGCCGCCCCGGAGACCGCCCGCATCACCTGCCTGGAGGGCGACGAGGGTGAGCACGGGGCATACGCCGTACGGGTGTTGGTGGTGCCGCAGGCCGTGCCCGACCCCGGGGGACGACTGCGCTTCGAGCAACTCGTGCCCGGGGACGCCCTGTTGGAGCGCATCACCCGGCATCTCGACGAACGGCGGCTGATCGGGACCCGGTTGGCGGTCGGCCCGCCCTTCTACCAGGGCGTCACCGTGGTCGCCACGGTCCACGCCTTCCGGGGCGTGGACAACGACCGGGTGCGCCGCCAGGCCCACGACGCCCTCTACCGCCACCTCGACCCGCTCACCGGCGGATCGGACGGAAAGGGCTGGCCGTTCGGGCGCCCGGTGCAGTCCGGGGAGGTCTTCGCGGTGCTCCAACGGGTGCCCGGCGTCGAGCTGGTCGACGAGGTCGTCCTGCACCCGGCCGACCCGCTCACCGGCAAGCGCGGCGACCCCACCGACCGCATCGACCTGGAGCGGCCGTCGCTGGTGTTCTCCTTCGACCACCGCGTCCGCGTGATCGGAGACGGCGCGTGAACATCACCAACTCCGGCCCGGGAGGCGCGCGTTGAGAGGATCAGTGGACGGCCTCGGCTCGTCCGCGCCGATCGGCGCGATGCTGCCCGCCGTGTTCGCCGACGACGACCTCGCCCAGCGTTTCGTCGCCGGGCTCGACGAGGTCGTAGCGCCGATCCTGAGCGTGCTCGACTGCCTCGACACGTACTTCCGGCCGTCGCTGGCACCGCTCGACTTCGTTCAGTGGCTGGGCAGTTGGGTCGGTGCCGAGACCGACGGCAGCGAACCGGAGGCTCGGCTGCGGGCCGCCGTGGCGGCTGCCACGTACCTCCACCGCATCCGCGGCACCCGGCGCGGCCTGGCCGAAGCCGTCCGGCTCGCCTTCGGGGTCGAACCGGAGATCACCGAGAGCGGCGCCGCCGACTGGAACGCCCGGCCGCTCGGCCCGGTACCCGGCGAACGCAGCCCCCGGCTGCACGTACACCTGCGCCTGCCCGCACCCACCACCCTGGACACCCACCGCCTCGACGCCCTCGTGGCGGCGGCCCGCCCCGCCCATATGCCGTACACGGTCCAGGTCACCACCACCGTGCCCGCCGAAAGGAACCCCGAGAGATGACGACCACCCAGAGCTGCGCCGAATGCGGAACCCGCGCGGAACCGGGCCAGTCGTTCTGCGACGCCTGCGGGGCCGTCCTGAGCTGGACGGACCGCGCGGGCGCGCGCACCGGGGCGGCGGCCGAACGAGGCGAGGGCGCCACCGGCACCCCGGCCGGCGGCGGCGACCCGGGCTGGGACGCCTACTCCCAGTCCGACACGGGCGGGGTGCCGCAGACGCGCCGGGACGTGCCGACCACGAACGACACCGGGGGCAACAGGGTTCCGGCGCAAGGGAGTTCGGCCTCGGACGACCCCGCGGCCCGACTCGACGCACTGTCCCTGCGCCTGGACGCCCTGGCCGCCGGCTCGTACGACTCCGTCGGCGCGGGCACGAGGCAGGAGCCGGCGAACGTCGATGCGTCCGGGGCCGTTACACCT